>NZ_JAQMSY010000118.1:0-2899 GCF_028329095.1 Microcystis sp. CS-574 | reverse complement strand
TTGGGGGGTTCTACCCCCCAAACCCCCCGTTGGGGGCGTGGCGCCGCCCCCAAACCCCCCGCGCATTAGCTTTTCGGTGGGATGCTTACACGCGATTGTTCATATTTTTATACTAATTTAAGAGTCACTGATAATTGCTGATTGTCGGTATTTCTGCAAATGTGGGATGCACCCAACCCTAACTAAAGGGACGGTAAAACTAGCTACTTTTGACAGGCTTTAATCTGGTTCCAAACATCCTCTAAACTTAGATATAACACAGGCACAACAATTAAACTCAACAGGGAAGAAGTGACTAAACCTCCCACAATCACCATCGCCATGGGTTGCCGCAATTCCGCACCAGTACCCAATCCCAAAGCGATCGGAATCATGCCTAAAATTGTCGAACAAGTGGTCATTAAAATCGGTCTTAACCTAATCATTCCCGTTTCTAAAACCGCTTCCTCCCGACTCCAACCCTGTTGACGCAATTGGTTAGTATAATCCAGCAATAACACAGCGTTTTTATCCAGTAATCCCAAGAGGAAGATAAACCCGATCAGAGAAATCATACTAAACTCACTACCCGTTACCAATAACCCCAACATTGCCCCCACAATCGCTAAAGGTAAACATAAAGCGATGACGATAGTTTCTAGCAGTCTTCTGAATAATAGCCATAAAACTCCTAACATTAAAATTGTCGCTAGGATTAAAGTGCGACCAAAACTGCCCAAAACATCGCTACTTTGAGAAGAAGTACCCCAACGCTGTAAAGTTATCCCTTCCGGTAAAGGAATCCCTTCAATTTTAATCGCCGCATCTTCTAATCCTAAATCGGGACTAAGATTAGCACTGAGAAAAATCGCCTGTTGACCATTTAAACGCTCGATCGCCAAAAAATCCCCCCGCTCATTTAATCTAGATGATAGGGAAATATCCTTCAAACCGGCGATTTTAGCAGCCTCAACCCGCAATTTCTCGGCACTATCGCGCAATAGCTGCAAATTATCGCTTTTAATCGCAATTTGGATCGGCTTTTCCGCTTCCGTTTGCACAAAAGGAATGTCCTCGATACTGACATTCACCCCTCTAATTGTCGGTAAAATTTGCCGAATCCGTTGCTGCACGGCACTGGTGTGAGATTTACGATCGCTCTTCAGTGTAACGTGAATTTTGCCCCGATTCGGCTCACCGCGTAAACCGGCGATCATAAAAGTCGATTCCACTTCCCCATCCCGCAAAATCGGCGCTTCTAATTTGCTGCCATCGCGGATAGTGCGACGCAAAAGAAAACTTTCGGGAGAACTCGCTAACTGGGAAATCCAAGCGAAACTATCGCTAGAACTCTTAGCAGTCGGTTTATTAGGGCTAATTTGCGTTATTTTCGGCAAAGGAGACGTATAAACCAGATTAAACTCGCCGCGATCGAGTCGGGGAATAAATCCCCTAGAAATAAAAGGAATCAAGGCAATACCCGCCAAAAAGGTAATTAGGGCAATAGCAATGACCAGCAAACGATGACGTAATGACCAGTTTAAGAGCCGTCGATAGGTGTTCTCAATCGGTCGCTTTTGTTTCGTCATTTTTGCCTGTGACTGCGGTTTCAGCCAATATACTGCCAAAACGGGCGATAAAGTTCGGGCGATCAACAGAGAAAAAATCACCGCAGCCGAGACAGTTAAACCGAAAGGTTGAAAAAACTGTCCCACCGCACCCCCCATAAAAGCCACGGGTATAAACACCGCAACAATGGTTAAAGTGGAAGCAGTCACAGCTAATCCGATCTCCCTTGTCCCCTTGAGTGCCGCATTTTTCGGGGTTTCCCCCGCGTCGATTAAACGGGAAATATTCTCCACATCCACGATCGCATCATCCACGACAATGCCAATCACTAAAGCGAGAGCCAGCAGCGTCAGGGTTTCCAGATTAAACCCATAGATGGACATGATAATGAAAGTCCCCAAAAGAGATAGGGGGATAACCAGAGCAGAAATGATTGTAGCGGCGAAACTGCCTAAAAATATCAATATAACCAGCACTGACAGCAAAACTGCCAAAAGTAAATCATCGATCGTGCCTTGTAGGGCAGCGCGAATATATTCCGCTTGGGTTTCAGCTAAAATTATCTTGACATCGGGCAGTTTTTGTGCTATGTCTTTAACCAGTTTTTCTGCGACCGCGGCCAGATCGAGACTATTGGCGGCACCTTTTTTGATTACCTGCACAGCGATTGCTTCTTGGCCATTAAAGCGTACCAGTGTGGGTAATGGTCGGGTTAAGCTTTTATGGGGATTATCTTCCCTAACTGTACCTTGACCGAGTAAATTAACTTTAGCTGTACCTGGGAGAGCTTTTAAGGGCGGAATTAAATTATCTTGGGCGATTTGGCTTAATTCTTCTAGATTTTTCTGCTCACTCACCAGCGCATAGGTGACTGTTGCCGACTCATTTAAATCAACGGGGATAACTTCTGTGGTAGCTTGAGGGGGTAAAGGGACTTGCGAGATAGCCTGTTTAACTGCTGCGGTGGCCTTGTCTAAATTTGTGCCAATTTTAAAGAAAACGCTGATTACTGACTGTCCGGGGGCAGTAGTCGAAGAAATATCACGACGACCGGGGAGAGAGAAAAGAGGATTTTCTAGGGGTTTAGTTAATTGCTGTTCCGTGGTGATAGCAGTAGCTAAATCCGCTTGGGCGTTAATTATTACGACTGGAAAGCTTATATCGGGGAAAAGAGCGTATTTTAAGGAACTAAAAGCCAAAATTCCCGCCATGGCCACCGCTAACCAGAAGGCAATGGTTAACCTCGGGGCATTAATCGCTATTCGAGAGATATTCAGACGTTCTCGCCACGATTCCTTCATGTTTGTTGAATAAGTGGGGTATGGGGTGTGGGGTGTTTTCTCAGTGAACT
>NZ_JAQMSY010000117.1:0-26368 GCF_028329095.1 Microcystis sp. CS-574 | reverse complement strand
CTTTCAAGACTCGGTTAACAATTTGTAATATTCCTTGTTGACACCCTTACTGACAAAGAAAAAACTGAAATCAAGTCAGGATAAGGGTTGGAGTGCTTACTGCAAAAATTGTTAAGAAAGATCCCTATAAGGGATAGCCTTGATAAGGGGGGTGTAGATCCCCCCTTTCCCCCTTGATAAGGGGGGTGATAGCTTCAATTTCCTGGCGACTTTTCTGGGGGAAATCGCTTTAAGAGTTCCTGCTTGGAACAATGTAGGAGTAAAGGAGTAAATTCTTCTGGGGACAGTTGTAAAATCCGGCTGATAATAGCTTGAATTTCTGGGTCTAACTCACCGAAACGGACTCGGAGCAGGTTTTCCACCACCAGACGTTCTCCTTCTTGCAGACCCCGTTCTAGACCCCGTTCTAGACCCCGTTCTAGACCCCGTTCTAAACCCCGTTCTAGACCCCGTTCTTCTCCTTCGGCCAGTGCCTCTTGATAGACTCTCGTTTGTTTTAAATCACTTAGTCCAAACATAGCTTCAATTTCCTCGCGACTTTTCTGGGGGAATTTGTAAATGATGATACTTTCGATTAGGTCAATTAACTGCCGTTGACTGGACTGGTCGGTGATTTCTTCTCTGGTCCGCTCGATTAGGGTTTGAGCAGTCCTCACCGCTGCCGTTTCCGACTCTACTACTAATTTAATCACACCGATTCCTAAAGAGGGATGGGACCGGTGGGGCAATTCATCGAGATAAATGCGTCTAACGCTTGCTAAATTGAGGATTTCGCCAAAATGTAGGGATTGTTCCCGTTCCACCCCACGATGGGGATAAATGACGACAATTTGCCAGGGGTGAGGTGGTCGATATTGTTTTAAAAATAGGAACAATTCCGCAAAAAGTCGATAGTAGAGGGTGTCGTCCGGTTGGAACTGCACTTCCACTAGGTAGAGGGGTTGCTGACTATCTTCTCTGAGTGGTATAAATAAACCATCGAGACGGAAAGAGAGTTGTTTCACCTCTTGGGAGGTAAATTGATAGTTTGCTGAGACCGGTTGCGGTTGTCCGATTAAGTCAAAGAAACTGTCCGGAAAACGCAGGAAGATTTGGTAAAAGAGACTATCAGTTTTCACGAGAAATCTCGCTTCTAGGGTTTATTGGCAATTGCCGAATTGCTTGGCTAAACGGTTAATACTCTAGTATTAATAGGCATTGTATAATTTTTTCTCCTTGCTGTCACCAACAAAAATCTAGGGCTCTTCTAGGTTCTGTGTGATAAGTTTAACTTACTATATGATCGATCAATCTTTGTGCCCTTTGTGTCTTTGTGGTTCCCTCCACTCCCTCGCCAGCAGGACTGTATCTCAGAATACATTTTACCCACCAAATCCAAAAGAGCCAATCTAGGGGACATGGCTCTTTTCCTGTATAATCAAGTCTTAATTTTATGACTTGTCATTATATTTGAGGAAAATCTATGAGTTGGACAGAAGGATATGTATCGGAAGTTAACTACACTAGCGGCTTTTACGGCGAGTTAAGTCCCCTAAAATTAGGTTTAGCCACTTTGATTAAATCCATTCACCCCCCCGATTCCAGCCAAGAATTTACCTATTGTGAATTGGCCTGTGGTCAGGGTTTTACCACGAATATTTTAGCGGCTACCTATCCCCATGCCCAATTTTATGCCAATGATTTCAATCCTAGCCATATCGCCACAGCTAGAGATTTAGCGGCCAAGGCGGGAATGAAGAATATTCTTTTCTTTGATGATAGTTTTGAGGAATTTTTAGAGAGAGATTTACCTCAATTTGACTTCATCAGTCTGCACGGAACTTATAGCTGGATTAGTGCCAAAAATCGTCAAGAAATAGTTGATTTTATGCGCCGCAATCTCAAGGTGGGGGGATTAGTTTATATCTCCTATAATGTCCTGCCGGGTTGGTCAGCAGCGATGCCGATGCGAGCTTTAATGTTACGTCATGGTCAACACAGTTCCGAACCAATTTTAACCCGCATTGAACAGGCACTTAATTTTACGGGAGAATTATTAGAGGCTAATGCTAGTTATTTTACCCAAAATCCAATTTTAAAAAATCGTTACGAGCGCCTAAAGGAACAAAATCGTTATTATTTAGCTCACGAGTATTTCAATCAGGAATGGAATTCTTTTTACTTCGATGAAGTGGCGAAAGAATTAGAGGATGCTAAACTTAAATATGTGGGTTCCGCCCATATTAATGACCATATTGATATGGTCAATCTCTCACCAGTTGCCCAAGAGAAATTAGCCAAAATCAGCGACCCAATCTATCGGGAAGTGGTGCGAGATTTCTTTGTTAATAGTCAATTCCGTCGTGATATTTTTAGTCGAGGCTCCTTAAGTTTAACCAACCAAGAACAGCTTAAACAACTACAAGAAACCCGGTTTGCTCTGCTTGTTAATCCCGCAATTATCAAGTTCGAGCAGCAGTTTCCCGTGGGAGAAGTTAAGTTACAGGAGACAGTTTATCAGCCAATTTGTGAAGTTTTGGCAGAATCTCCCCAAACTTTACTGCAACTCCAAAATCACCCCAAAACCTCAAATATTAACTTAAATGGTCTTTACCAAGCTCTCGTGATTTTAACTGGTATTGGCTATATTCATCCTGCTGTGGATGAGCAAACTTGCCAACAACGGAAACCATCTACTGATGCTTTTAATAATGCAGTGAAAGCGAAAGCAGTCTATAGTGAGGAATTAAGCTTTTTAGCTTCTCCTTTGATTGGGACTGGAGTAGTGGTCAATCGTTTAGAACAATTATTCCTCTTGGCTAAATCCTCTAACCAAGATGCAGTACAATTTGTCTGGCAAATTTTGGCAAGTCAAGGCAAAAAAGTGGTTAAAGATGGGAAACCTTTGGAAACAGAGGAGGAAAATATTGCTCATCTGAAAACAGTGTACGAGCAGTTTAGTAAAGAACGTTTACTAACATTGCAAAAACTAGGTATTTAGTAAATAAACTAAGATGTAAGTAGCTGGTTATAATTAAATTAAAAATGGATTTTAGGTTCGATCCCCCCTTAATCCCCCCTTGATAAGGGGGGCGCTGATCCCCCCTTAATCCCCCCTTGATAAGGGGGGCGCTGATCCCCCCTTAATCCCCCCTTGATAAGGGGGCTCTCTTGGGTTTGGTGGGTAAAATGTATTATAGGAGACATTCCTGCTGGCAATCAACTGGAACGAACCACAAAGACACAAAGGACACAAAGATTGATCGCTTCTAGATAATCTAAACTTATCACACAAAGAATAAGAGAGCCATAAGGGGGGTATCTGACAATTTTTAACGCCTACCTACTTATTTAGGGCTTGCTGAATAATGGTAAAACCCTTTTAAAATAAGGCTTTTGACCTGTTAAAATCCGATGTTAGTACAAGAATATAGGATTAGGATCCTCAAAAACCTTGCATTATCCTTCTTTTAGTACATAAACTGGTACAAAAAAAGAGGGCAACAAAGCCTGAAACGACCGGCTACTGACTCATTACACAAAATAAGCATCTTGTCAAGGGGTCTGCAAAAATTATTTACCAACTGGCGAAAGAAAGGCCTGGCGGTGCTAAAGCGATGATTGCGGCGGTAGTCGTCAAAAATCGGAATATGGAGTCAACTATTAGCTATTTTGTCTCCTATTCACCGATAATAGCAAGTCTGACAATTTATCTGATCCTCACCCGGCCACGGCTGAACCCTTGTAGAAATTGGACAAGGGGCAAAGTTTAATAGGGAATCACTGAATAGGCCGCCAGCTTGTTAGAGTATTGGGAGTAATTTTGAGCGAGCGATGATACTACAGCCTTTCCTTTCTTCCGCTTGGAGTCCTAATCTTACCCTGTTAGCCTCGGCAGCTACGGCCGAAACTGCCGATAGTGCCTTAGTTTTAGCCTGCGTGCTGCTGAGTTTGACCGTTATTTATTTCGCCTGTAAACTGGGGGGGGAAATATGCGTCCGATTCAACTTGCCTCCCGTGTTAGGAGAATTAGTCGGTGGCGTGATTATCGGAGTTTCTGCCCTAAAATTACTGGTTTTTCCAGAAGGAGGAGCGGGATTCGAGGATTCTCTCCTCATTCATTTCCTAGAATCCACCTCATCCCTCACCCCGGAGCAATCTCCCGCCGTTTTTAGTGCTGCCAGTGAGGTGATTTCCGTCCTCTCGGAATTGGGGGTAATTATCCTGCTGTTCGAGATCGGTTTAGAGTCGGACTTGCAGGAATTAATTCGCGTCGGTCCCCAGGCAGCTGCTGTGGCAGTGGTGGGGGTTGCGGTTCCCTTTTTGGTGGGTACTTTGGGTTTAATCTATATTTTCCATCTGGCCACCATTCCCGCTATTTTTGCCGGGGCAGCTCTAACCGCTACCAGTATCGGCATTACCGCCAAGGTTTTAGCAGAAATAGGGCAGTTATCGGCGAAAGAAGGTCAAATTATTATCGGGGCAGCGGTTCTCGATGATATTCTCGGTATTATCGTCCTCGCTGTCGTTGCTTCTTTGGTGAAGACCGGAGAAGTGCAAATTAGCAAGGTAATTTATCTAGTTATTAGTTCTAGCGCTTTTGTGATCGGGACGATCCTGATCGGTCGTTTTTTAAGCCCCTTTTACGTTCAATTAGTTAATAGAATGAAAACTAGGGGACAATTGCTCTTAGTTTCCCTGATTTTCGCCTTTATTCTTGCCTATATTGCCCAAGTTATCCAACTAGAAGCGATTCTCGGTTCCTTTGCTGCCGGCCTAGTCCTAGGGGAAACGGAAAAGAGATCGGAATTGGCAGAACAAGTGTTCCCGATCGCCGATTTATTTGTACCGATATTTTTCGTCTGTGTGGGGGCAAAAACCGATTTAAGTGTGCTTAATCCCACTATTCCCAGCAATCGAGAAGGATTAGTCTTAGCGGCTTTCCTAATTGTCGTCGCGATTTTGGGTAAAGTGGTGACGGGGTTAGCCGTTTTCAGTAAGGAAAAACTCAATCGCTTGGCGATCGGAGTTGGCATGATTCCCCGGGGTGAAGTGGGTTTAGTCTTTGCTGGAGTCGGGGCTGCTAGTGGTGCCTTATCCCCCGCTACCGACGCGGCGATTATTATGATGGTGATCTTGACTACCTTTATCGCTCCGCCCCTGTTAAGGTTAGTATTTAAAGAACCCACCGCCAGCCCTCAATCAGTGATCAGTGAGCAGTGAGCAGTTACCAGTGTTAGTGTTAAGTGAGCAGTATTAAGTGGCACTAATAGCGCCGTCTTTTCATTGATAACGAGGTCCGAATCCAAATCCTAATTTGTTAAGCTAAAAGCTTTGATGTACTTAGTTTCTAACCTTATTTTTAGGTAGGAGAATTGCCGGATTCTTTTTTGGAGCCTCTTGCCTCTTACCTTCAGAAGCTGATAACTGATGACTGATGACTGATAACTGATCAGAAACATAGCAGACCATGCCAACGTCCCATAAGCTTGTTTTTATTGATAGTTATTCTCAGAGCATTAACGGAGCTATGGATGGCAAAAAATCAACAAAATAGTCCATTTTTACCGAAAAAAGGTAATTGATAACTGAGCAACGGGAGCATCGATCGTGAGATTTCATTGGTTATTCCTAAGCGCATTAACTTGGTTGCTGGTGGCGGCCCCTGCTTGGGCTGGCAAGCTCGTCTTTTGGCGATTCGACACCAATGAGAATCGTCTGGTGTTCACTACCGACAATCGAGTGCAACCGCGAGCGCAAATGATCACTAACCCCACCAGGATCGTGATCGATCTGCCCGGGATCAAGTTAGGGCAACCCAATATTAACCGGCCCATTGGCAATATCGTCAGAAGTATCCGTATCGGTCAATTTGATGCGGAAACTACCCGTTTAGTGATTGAATTAGCCCCCGGCTACACTGTCGATCCTCAACAGGTAAAAATTCGCGGAATTTCGCCCACCCAATGGACAGTGGAATTGCCAGATCCCCAACCGATTAGGGAGGAAACGCAACCACCCGTTACCCCTGACCCCACACCTCCCCCCGATCGCGGTTCCACCCGTCCCACTCCCCCACCTCCAGTTAGCCAGACGGACAACAACGATGATTTTCAAGTCACTCGCAATGGTCTTTTTGTCCGTTTAGAGCAGAATGGTGATGAGCGATCGATTCGCAGTCAACGCAGCCGGGACGGCAAAAAAATCGAATTTGAATTACCCGGGGCCACTTTACCCAGCAGTCTCACCGGTCAAACTATCCCCGTCAATCGCTATGGGGTCGGCGATATTCAATTCAGTCAGACTGCCAATCAACGGGCCAAGATTTCCCTAAGTGTTAATAGAGATAGTCCCGATTGGCAAGCTCTCTATAGTCGTTTTGGTGGCTTGGTTTTACTGCCTAGGGGCGGTCTGGGTGCCGTGGATAATATCTCCTCACCTCCCCCCACTAGAGCGACTAATCCCAATCCTCGTCCCAATAATCCCCCCCCGAAAACTGCCAATAATCCCCCTTCTAGCAATCGTTTGGCGACGATCTCCTCGATCGATCTGGCGGGTAATAACGATCGCCTGTTAATTCGTGGGGATTCACCCCTGAAAGCTAACGGCAGTGTTAACCGGGATGGGGTCTATGAACTACGCATCGAAAATGCTAAGTTAGCCGAGTCTTTTCGCGGTCCGCGCTTTGGTCGCTCTAGTCCCATCTATCAATTACGGGTACGTCAGGAAAGTGTCAATAAGGTGCTGATTTTGGTACAGACCGCGGCAGGATTTCAATTCGGTCGCCTCAATCAGTCGGAAGGTCAAACCCTAGTCCTAGAATTGCTTTCCTCCCGCAATTCTGGCCCCGTTTCTCAGGTTCCTGACTCCACCACTATACCTGTCCCTTTACCCCCAGATACGGGGCAATTTAACCCACCGCCGCGCCCCTCTGACCCCACTCCTAATCCCCCCCAACAACGCAATGGCCGCTTTCTGGTGGTGATCGATCCGGGCCACGGTGGTCAGGATCCGGGGGCGATCGGAATTGGTGGCCTTCAGGAAAAAAACGTAATTCTGCCCATTTCCCTAGAAGTTACCCGCATTCTGCAACAACAGGGCATCGATGTGCGTCTAACTAGGGATAGCGACTTTTTTGTCACCCTGCAAGGTCGCACGGACCTGGCTAACCAGATCGATGCCGATCTATTTGTCAGTATCCATGCTAACTCTATGGGGAAAGCACGACCGGATGTCAACGGCCTAGAGGTGTACTACTTCGGCGATCGCCGTTTGTCGGACACCATCCATCGCAATATTGTCCGCAGTGTCGATATGCGCGATCGAGGGGTGCGTCGGGCCCGTTTCTATGTGCTGAGAACCTCGAAAATGCCCTCTACCCTCGTGGAAGTGGGTTTCGTTACTGGCGCTGAGGATGCTGCTAAATTAGCCAATGCCAACTTTCAACGACAAATGGCGGCGGCGATCGCAGGAGGGATTATTGAATATATTCAACGAAATCTCCGTTAATGATTAAATCATTGGAGCATTAGTTTACCAATCAAAAAATCCGTGTTTTAATATCATCAAATAAAGCTACTTTAGATCAGCGTTTTCCTCGATATCTATGAGAGAATCACAATTTAGTCCGATTGGTGTGTTTGATAGTGGTGTGGGTGGACTGACAGTTTTAAGGGAGTTGTATCGACAACTGCCCCAAGAATCGATTCTCTATTTTGCTGATACCGCTAGACTTCCCTACGGAACCCGTTCTAAAGGGGAAATTATCGAATTTGTCCGGGAAATTCTCACTTGGATGGGCGAGCACCGGGTGAAAATGGTGATTATGGCCTGTAATACCAGTTCCGCCTTGGCTTTAGAAGAAGTACGGGCCGAATTTAAAGATTTACCAATTTTGGGGGTAATTTTACCCGGGGCCAAAACTGCCGTTAAACAAGGAAAGCGCATAGGGGTGATTTCTACCCCGGCTACGGCTAAAAGTAATGCCTATAAACAAGCAATTCAAGAAATCGATCCTACTGCCCAAGTTTGGCAAATTCCTTGTCCTGAGTTTGTCCCTTTGATCGAGGCTAACCGCATTTTTGACCCCTATACCACACAAGTGGCTAGGGAATATCTTCAGCCTTTACTGGCGGAAAATATTGATACTCTGGTCTATGGTTGTACCCATTATCGTCATCTTTCCCCAGTTTTACGTCGTCTTTTACCTAGTTCCGTGCGCTTGGTAGATCCCGCAGCTGCCGTTGTCCGAGCGGCGGAAAAAGAACTAGAATTATTAGGTCTCAAAAATCCCGAAACATCCCTACCTACTAACTTCGCAGTTAGCGGTGATCCTGACACTTTTGCTCGTTTATCTCGTCAATGGCTAGGTTTTTCTCCTACGGTAGAAAAGGTTTATTTACCCGTCCCCGTTTTATAACCGTTAGCCTTTTCAGTGAGCAGTTATCAGTGAGCAGTTATCAGCTGCCTTTTGCCTGTCCTGATATGTATCCTATACTCAACGGATTTAGTAAGTAGTCGTGCAAAATTAATTTCCTAGTGAAGATAGGCAAGAGGCAAGAGGCAAGAGGCAAGAGCGGGGTTAGATATGTGTAATTAATTTTGCTTAGGTACTTATCAAAGGGTTGGGTGAGGTGCAATCGTCTTATTCTGGGACGATGAGGAAGATTAACGTGAAGGGGCAGAAGGAGAATATGATGGAGGTGACGATAGTACCAGAAACAACTGACCAGTAACTAAGCATTGCGTTTAGCTGTAGCAGGTTCACAAGACATAAATATGAATTTTTGTAATAGCCAAGGCAGATTTGAAATTTCCCGATAAAAGATAGCGCTTTTCACATTACTGAGGTATCGACAAGTTTTGCCAACAAAGGGTTTAAGCTCCTTGCCCATACCTCATTCTGATGAAAACTGCTATAGTCGAGAAGATAAGTACCTAAGCAAAATTAATTACACATTTCGATCAAGCTTTTGCCTCTTGCCTGTCTTCACTAGGAAATTTATTTTGCATGACTACTTACTACAACCTACATTCCGCATTTCAATTTGTAGCATAAAAGAATTTGCGTCGAAACATCACTAGACTTAAGCTGAGGACAAATTCCCACTCTACAAGCTAAAAATAGCCTCCTTTTAGCCGATAACTGACGGCTACAAGCTTAAATTATTGTAAATCCTGATATTTGAATAACCCCATAAATTTTGATTTGCGTCCGTGTTCCTTAATTAAACTTTCCCGATAAGTTTGCCATTCTTCCCGTCTTCCCGACATATAAAAGGCATTACGAGCTTTTTTCAGCTATTTAATCGCTTCTTCGTAGCGATCAGCCCTTTTTTCGTCGAGTATCTTTTCCGCAGCAGGACGAGCGTGATCGATCACCCAGTCAGGATCGACGGTAGCAGCCGCATCCATTATCCGCCAAATTAGGTGAGACTGCACATAGGAATTATCAGAAACGACTTTAATTGCATCTCTAACTAAATTTTCGTGGAGAAATATATCGATTTTAGCCTCTGTGGAACGTCCACCGCTAAACTCGCGCAAGTAATCTAACAAGTCTAATTTTAAATCGGGCCAATCTTCCCCCGCTAAAGACTCAATTTTTTGGTAATGGGAAAAGGAAGGTTGGTCTTGAAATGCCTTAATTCTAGCAGCCAAAGCTGTATCTATATCCCCTAAAGATTGCGCTAGTTCACTTGTCCAGAGAGCTAATTGATAATAATAATTCCCTGGGAAATTTAGACCACCCCTGGCAATTATGAGAGCGGATTCTGGTGCGGATTCATCGCGTAAAGCTTTGGCAAAAAAGAAGGCTTCATCGTTTTTAGTTATCATATTTTTTGCCGATGCCATCGCTTCCTCAATGCGATCAAGATAGACTAACTTAGTTAGATATTCTACCACTTGTCCTGAAGCTAAAGCTAGATTCAAATACTCCTGATCTTTTTCCTGTTGCTCGAAAATTTCTAAGCGAATAGAAGTTAATGCTTGGGCATAATAGGGAATATTCCCTGACCACATTTCTGAAAAATTAGCCGATTCTCCTCGTAAAATCTTCTCTAAAACTGGATCGTCCCATCCCTGTTGTAAGGCTGCTAAACTCATCTCAAAATCGGCACTCCATTCATGCTGCCATTGCTCGATCTTTTCCCTTAAATCTTGCTTTTCTTGGGGATTAAATTCTTTACTTAAAATTGCTGCCGTTAGAACTCGATCGATTCCAGCACTTAAATCATCATTAACAGCACCGTAATCTTCTAAATCATCCCATTCCTCGATACAGGCGCTAATAATTGCTTCTAAAATAGCGATCGCGTTATCCGGTTCTCCCTTTTGATAATAATCTTTGGCCTCATCCACTAGGGCATAAATTTCATTAGAAATTGGATCTTCTTCGTAGTAATCTTCCTCGATCGCTCGTAGGGATTGCCGCAGTTCATTACGGACAGTATTACGATAAGCTTTGACATTAATAGTTATCTTCCCTACCGCTTTATTAAGTGGGGTAGCTGGCACTAAAAACTGATCAATTGTCTCGATAACTTCTGGGTGTTTAGCCACTAAATGATTAAGCAATTTTCTTAATTTACTTTCATCGATCGGTGTCAATAAATCCTCTAGAGAGGCTTTTTTAATAATTAATTCTGGTTGACGATAACAGGTTAATAAAACCGCCACAATATGCTTACACCAACCCTCGTAATCGTAGGGACAGGAACAGGAGACATTCTCAAGGTTTTCTTGGTTAAAATCCATAGCAACTCGATAGGGTTTAACCTCACTACCACTCACTAAAGCTTGTAGATTTTGCCCCCGTTGCCAAAGAGAAATAACTGCACCGCTATCGTAATAATATTGACCGCGCTGATAGGAAGCATTGGTGCTATTTTGCCGGATAATCTTTTCATTGATAGGAGGAATAGTCATAGTCAGAAAAGGAGAGGATTGGGTGATAGAATCTTGTCTGTGGCCAGAAAACTGCCAGTAGGGAGCCAGACCACTGCATCAGCAACCGAGTTAACTTATCTACAGTTTAGCCTAAATGTGCTATAGTGAAGACACTATGGAAATTAAAAATATTCCTCTGTCCCAAATTCGTCGTCCTTTACCGCGACAAACTGATCCCGAAAAAGTTAATCAGTTGATGCAATCGATCGCTGAGGAGGGATTACGAGAACCGATCGATGTTTTGGAGGTGGATGGTAACTACTACGGGTTTTCTGGTTGCCATCGCTTTGCAGCTCATCAGCGTCTCGGTAAAGAAACGATTCTCTGTCGAGTTCGTCGCGCTCCTAAATCCGTTTTAGCTAAACACATCGCTTAAGCTGAGAAGTCCCATGAATGAGTCCTTATATAAATATCATCGGCAAAAATTAGAGCAGTTAATGGCAGAAATTGGCTGTAAAAATCTGGAAGAATTGAGTCAGTTATCGGGTCTATCTTCTTGGCAATTGCAGAGAGTTTGCCATGGTTTAATCGCTAAATTATCCTCTGAATCTTTGGTGAAATTAGCTAAGGGGCTGCAGCTGCCAGTTAGCGATCTTCTTGCTCATTTTCAAATCCCGACGATGGGGCCAGAGGATCATTCAGGGGAATTAAAAATTCTCGAACAAGAGTATCAAAATTTACAGCAAAAATTAGACCAGCAAAAAGAAGAATTAGCCGCAGAATTTCAACGTCAAAGCATCGAAGCGATCGAATCTTGGTTAGTTCAGTGGCCCACGGCCGAGGCCGTTGCCCGCAAAAATCCCGACCTAGCAGCCGTCAAAATCCTCTCTTTAGTCAAACCGATTATGCAGTTACTGGAGCGCTGGGGAGTGCAACCAATTGACAGTGTCGGTGATCATGTTGGTTATGATCCGCAAATCCATCAATTGATCGATGGTCAAGCGGAAATAGGTACACCTGTTCTAGTGCGTTATCGGGGCTATCGTCATGGGGAAAAACTACTTTATCGTGCTAAAGTGAGTTTAATTAAAGTAGAAATGCCAGAAATTCAACCAGTAGAAACAGAAAATGTCACCGCTTAAAGTGATAATTCTTGCAGAGCTTTAGTGCTGTGAAAAATTCCCCCGTGGTCTGCTTTTATCGAAAAAATCTAGTCTAAAACCTCGCCTTAAGACGAAAAGTTTTTGGAGCGGGGCATAAATCCCCATTACAAAACTAATGGCGGCTTGATAACCGCCCCCTGAACGGTTAAAATGAGATTATGAGTGATTCGGAGAAAAAAATATGTCAACGCCCTATGATAACTGTTTTGAACACATTACTGATCCTGTCCAACGAAATTCTGTTCGCCAGCAATGGTTACAGATCGTTGACGGAGGTTTATCTGTTGCCGATGTTAGGATACTACTATTAGCGACGCTTAAGCGAAACCCAACTACACTAATGTCGTTAAGAATGTTGGGTTTCTAACTGGGATTGGTGCGTTACGCTAACGAAGAGCGCACCCTACAAGCTACACTCGAATTTTGTAGGTAATCCAATGATGATTAGACCTCTTGCAAAAGTCTTAAGTCGATCCTTGTACAGCAACATTTTTGAAGATTATCAACTACTAATAAATAATTAACTGAAAGTCCCTCCCATTATTGTTTCTATCGTTTGTTTTCGGATTTATGCAAGAGGTCTATTATGTTCATCAAAATTTCACAATTAATTGCAATTGGTTTACTGTTGTTAGTAGGCTGTTCCGCAGAACCTAGCAATAAAAATGAATCGGATTCTAAAAATACGGGTGTAGTCGAGTCTGATATATCTGGTTGTTGGGAAAGAAGCCAATTTACAAGTTATGCTAACGGTGGTTCTTCCTATTGGAAAGAAACGTACAAACTGGAACCAGGAGGTAGTTATAGTAGAGAGAGTGTCGTTAAGATCACTCCGGTTGTAATCAGACCTGTTGAACCACATTACTCCTCTGGTGAATGGATTATTGATGACGGATACGTTGTGATTCAATGGAAGGATGGAAGTAAAGTAACACTGAAGGTAATATCAAAATATGAATTAATTCAAGTAGGAGACTCTATTGCTTTCAGAAGATGTTAAGTAGCCAATCTAGTAGTGACTGTCTTGATTGTCAAGGGGTAATTCAAAAAAACTCAAGCAGTTTCCGTAAAACTCAAAATCTCAAGCTGGAAAAAAGCGCAGCAAAAGCTAAGCTGCTCAGGTTAAACCAAAGCAAGCGCAACCCTTTATTAGAGATAACAAAGATCGTGAATCTCTAGGAACAAGGTTGCAAATTGTCAGCAAGCTGCCAAGGCTGATTTTGGCGAACCATTGCATTAAGAATGACTAAGATTTTTCGCACACAAGCAGTCAGAGCCAGTTTTTTTGATTTACCGCGTCCAACTAAGCGATTGATTAAGGCTCCGGGTAAACCCGCTGCTTGTAATTGAATCACCAGTTCAGTTTCTAAACCTCCTGTCGCTTCCAGAACGATGAGGATGAGGTTGAGCGTGTAAGATTTTAGGGTCTCGATCAGTTTAGATATGTCCTCCTTTGTGTTAGCAACTTTCATCGCCTTACCGAGCGGACGGAGGTAAACATCTAGGGTCGCTTTACTAATGTCAATGCCTACCCATTGAGAGATATTTTCCATGATTAAACCTGAGAAATTGGCGGGATTAATGGTTCTTTTCGAGAGCATCCCCTTGATTTTACTCATCCTTGCTCGATACGGTCTGTTAGCTTAACAATTGATTGTTTTTGCGACGACCCCGGCGACTGTTCGAGTTTTGTCAGGGAGATTATTGACTCTTGCTACGAAGCGGTCTTTTCCGACCAAGGTTGGGACGGTCTACCACTTCTCTCAATATACAAGGTTGGGCTTCGGCCGTGAGATCAGCGTTCGACCGAGCGTTCGTGTTAGTGAGCGTGAGCCTGTCGAACTACTGAGCTCACGCCGAAGTCTCACGCCGAAGTCTCACACCGAGGTCCGAACGGTTGAAGCATGAAACCCAACTCGCGGTTTTAGGGTTTTACCGATTTCGTTGAGGAGAGTTTCAAGAGTGCCGTAGTAGGAGGTTTCTTTTACTGCTGCTTGGGAGGAGTGGATTTCGTGCAGGTTGCGAAAATAATTGACGAGGGGATTCATGAGTAATAAAGTAATAGGAAAAAATTAACTTCTTGGTTAGGATAGGCAAAAGGCAAAAGTATGTGTAATTAATTGTGTCTAGCTACTTAAAAAGTGTAGTCTAGATAGGGTTGGCCGAAAAAGTTTTTTGTGGGGACAGATTGTGGGGTGTCGGTCGTCGATACCAAATTAGGTTACACTTCATCTTAAGAAAGGCTGTCACCAGCGATGGTATATTTTGGCCATAGTATAGCTCGCTAGTTTAGATTTGTTCAATTGGAGAAATAAGATTAGATAAAATTTCGTTCCATTTTAATTTATGAATAGTTTGTAATTCCGAATCTATTTCAATCAGATGGGAATAGCTATTGACAAATTCTTCTGGAGATGATATCAGTCTCAGATAATATTTAATTGTCGGTATAATACCATTGGTAATTATTTGACAACCATGATTGTTTTTGATAGTTTGAATCTCAGACATGATTAACTCCACTTCTGTGGGTTTAACATCAAACGATGATAGGATATAATATCTTCTCGGATTAAATTTAATAATTTTATCTTTGGCAATTCGGAGAATTTGTAAATCAATGTACTTACCATGCTTAATTTCAATAACTTCTACTAATTGTTTATTTTTATCAAAAATCTCAATATCTCCTGCACTACCAGAAGTTAAATCAGAAGCTGTGTGACTGCCTAGAGGTTTTAATATGCAGGATTTGTATCTTTCTACTTCTATAATTAACCTTTGATAAATTGCATATAGTGCTAAAACAGGTAATTTGGAAGCTCCGCGAGTTTGATAATTGAAACTAAAATGATTTTCTAGGCAACTGCTCAAAGTGTTGATATCAAAAGGTTCAGGATTATCTATCTTCAAAATTTTTTAATCTTTTGGGTCTGGATAATCTGATTAACTTGATGAAGTAAAAGCCTTAAAATAACTTCAGCTTGTTGAGGATTAGTTTCAATAAAATTAATTAAACCCAGAAAAGCATCTTTGGTTTTTTGATTACTAATTTTACCTTGATAATCTAAAGTATAGGGAAAGGGTTGTTCTAAAGAACGAGTTAGCCAGCCACTTTCTGCCATAGCTGGTAATCCCAATTGTTTCAAGGTGGGAGTAATATACTGAGTATCAATAGTTCTTCCTGAAAATCCTCCAGGTAAATTAGTTTGATGGTATCTAATATCTTGATTAGGATAGAGAATTTTATGAACTAATAAAGTTATTAAAACCGTATAAACTCCCTTTTGTTTTGAGCAATTAGTAGCAATTTGTTGGATATAGTTCTGATAGGGTTGAGGGGGCAGTGGTTGCCGATCATCTAAATTTAAGGATTGGTCATAAATGTCTAATAACTTTTCTTTATGGTTCATAAAATCTAATCCGATAATTTCCAATTGAATATTCTGACGAGAAAAAGAAAACTCCTTTAAGGATACTCTAGAATTGTTTTCAAAAATATGTTTCTTAATGGCAATAGCCAACTCTTGAATCATGGGAATACAAACCGAATTACCCACCTGTTTATAAGACTCAGCTAAGTTAGGATGAATTTGAAAGCTATCGGGGAACTTCATCAGTCGATAGCATTCTTGGATAGTTAATTTACGCACCTGATCTTGTTCGGGTATATAAATAAAAAAACGTCCAGATGTTTCCTGAGATGGTATAGTAGGATGTACTCCATCGATCGAATAAATTCGGTTAGGTTGATGATGAACCCGGGATAAATGTTCTGTATTTGGTCTGATACCTTTTTTCCAGATAGTTTTATTGCGATAACCGACAAAAATTAATCCTGATGGTTGTAAGGTAGGATTATCAATGAGAGTATATTCTTTTTTATCTAAGTATTCAAAATTGCCTTGAGGAGACAGAAAATCGCGTAACTTAGGTATTGGTGAAGTATATTTTAATGAGTTGAAATTAAATTTTTTATTTTGGGTAGCAATAATAATAATTCTTTCTCGATTTTGCGGCACACCAAAATTCTTGGCATTTAAGAGCTTATAATCAACTAAATAACCCAGTTCTTCCAAAGAATGCAAAATAATATCTAAGTTTTTGCCTTTGTCGAGGTGAATTAGGTGTTTAACATTTTCCAGAAGAATTATTTTCGGCTTTTTTAATTCTACTATTTCGCAGATGTGAAAAAATAGAGTTCCCCTTGTATCTCTAAATCCGGCTCGTTTTCCAGAAATGCTAAAGGGTTGACAGGGAAATCCTGCTGTCAACACTTCAAAATCAGGCAGGTCATGAATAGCAATTTTTCTAATATCTTGATCGGGAATTTCTTGAAAATTATTGAAATATACTTTTCGACAGTTTTCGTCTATTTCACAAGAATATACACAGTCATAACCAACGCTCTCAAAAGCTAATCTAAACCCTCCAATACCAGCAAAAAGATCGATAAATCTGAGTTTTTCGTTTGTCATTGCCAAATTATGACATCAAAGAAATTAATCAATGGGTGCGTTAACAAAGAGTAACGCACCCCAAAGAAATTACACCGAAGTTAAGGTTTTCTCCGCGCTAATTTGCGCTTCGGGACTATCCGCTTCCGAGGGAGGGACCACTTGCCAGAATTGACCGAGATAGCTATCCCAATTAGCTAAAATTAACTTACCTTTGGGGCTATTAGTGCGTTCTACATGGGCCTCAATTAAAGATTTTAACTGTTCCGCACCGGCAGCCGTGCCAACCCGTTGAATCTTGACAATTTCGGGGTTAAGTTTCTCTGGTAGGGACGGATCAAGGATATAAGCTAATCCTCCCGTCATCCCGGCGCCGACGTTGCGACCGACGGAACCAAGCACGACAATTACCCCCCCGGTCATGTATTCACAGAGGTGATCTCCGGCCCCTTCGATAACCGCTTTTGCAGTGGAATTGCGGACAGCAAAACGTTCACCAGCGCGACCATTAGCGTATAATACCCCACCGGTGGCCCCGTAGAGACAGGTATTACCGATAATAGCGTTATCTTCGGGCTGATAATTGGCGTTTTGGGGCGGTACGATGACAATTTCGCCGCCGTAGATGCCTTTACCCACATAATCGTTAGCTTCTCCCTCTAAATGGAGATTGACACCGGGTAAATTAAAGGCTCCGAAACTTTGACCGGCCGCACCCTGGAAATTGAGCTTAATTTCGCCTTCAAAGCCGTCATTCCCGTATTTTTGGGCAATTACCCCCGCAATTCTCGCTCCGACAGAGCGATCGGTATTGACAATCCTGTAGGTTTTGCTGACGGTTCCCTGTTGCTCGATCGCCTGTTTAATCTCGCTATCGGCTAGAATATCGTCATCGAGGACAGCACCGTTACTATGTACTTCCTCGTGCTGCAACCAAGAGCGATCGCTACGGCCATCGGGTAAATTCAACAAACAATCGAGATTGAGGGATTCTGTCTTAGTTAAACGAGCATCGGAGCGCACTTTTAACAGATCTGCCCGGCCAATCACCTCATTTAAACTGTGATAGCCTAATTTCGCTAATAATTGCCGCGTTTCCTCGGCCACCAAAGTAAAGAAATTGACCACATGAGCGGGAATTCCTGGAAAACGAGCGCGGAGACGTTCCTGCTGGGTAGCGACTCCCACAGGGCAATTATTCGTGTGACAGACCCGGGCCATGATGCACCCCTCGGCAATCATGGAAATGGAACCAAAACCGAATTCCTCCGCACCCATCAGAGCAGCCATGAGGATATCCCAACCGGTTTTTAGTCCTCCATCTGCGCGCAAAATCACCCGATGACGCAGTTGATTTTCCATTAACATCCGATGCACTTCCGTTACTCCCAATTCCCAGGGACTACCCGCGTGTTTGATCGAACTTAGGGGTGATGCACCTGTACCACCATCGTGGCCGGAAATCTGGATAATATCAGCGTTAGCTTTGGCAACTCCGGCCGCAATTGTGCCGATACCGATCTCGGCCACTAATTTGACGGAAACTTTGGCCTGGGGGTTAATTTGGTGTAAATCGTAGATTAATTGCGCTAAATCTTCGATCGAGTAGATATCGTGGTGAGGAGGGGGAGAAATCAAAGTTACTCCCGGTTTCGATCTCCGTAACATGGCAATATAGGAACTGACTTTTTTCCCCGGTAATTGACCTCCTTCTCCCGGTTTTGCTCCCTGGGCCATTTTAATCTCTAGCTGTTTTCCACTCATTAAGTATTCGGGAGTGACTCCAAAACGACCCGAAGCTATCTGTTTAATGGCAGAATTAGCCGTATCACCGTTTTTTAAGCCGTTTAGGTGGGGCATAGTCACGGAATGTCCTTCTACATCCACATCGTTTAAGCTGGTGTAACGGATCGGATCTTCTCCCCCTTCTCCGGAATTGGACTTACCTCCGATGCGATTCATGGCGATCGCTAGGGTTTCGTGTGCTTCCCGGCCCAAGGCACCGAGGGACATTCCCCCTGTGCAGAAGCGTTGCAGGATACTTTCGATCGATTCTACTGCTTCGAGGGCAATTGAAGCTCGATCGCTGTTAAATTCTAATAAATCGCGTAAAGCGGTGACAGGTCTTTGCTGCAAGATTTGACGATAGGTTTCGTAATGGTCATATCCTTGACCTTGGGAGTGAGCGGCCACGGCTTTATGGAGTGCTTTCGCCATTTCCGGGGAATTCATGTGGTATTCTCCCCCTGGACGGTAGTTGACAAAACCGTAGTTTTCTAGTTTTTTGGCGGTAAGATTGGGGAAAGCTTTACTGTGGAATGCGATCGCTTCTTGGGACACCTCAGCAATGCTTAAACCCCCGACGCGACTGGTAGTACCGTTAAAAGCTAGTTTAACTAAATCTGCCGATAATCCGATCGCCTCGAAAATTTGCGCCCCATGGTAGGAAGATAGGAGAGAAATACCCATTTTCGAGAGAATTTTCAGTAATCCTGCTTCTACGGATTTGCGGTAATTAATTAGGGCTTTTTCGAGGCTAATAGCTTCTAATTTGCCATTTTCCATCAATTTCTGAGTTTTTGGCTCGATCCACCACTGGGCGATCGTTTCTAACGCAAGATAGGGACAGACTGCGGAAGCGCCATAACCAATTAGACAAGCGAAGTGATGGGTACTCCAACATTGGGCCGTGTCGATAACGATCGAAGCTTTTAAACGCAAGTGTGAGCGAATCAGGTGATGATGGACGGCCCCAACGGCCAATAAAGGGGGAATATAGCTAGTTTTTTCGTCAATAGGAGCAGTCCTGTCACTGAGAATTAAAATTTCTGCTCCCGATGCTACTTTCTTGGCGGCCTCAGCGCACAAATTAGCGATCGCTGTTTCTAATCCCCCCGGTCCGGTGGTCAGATCATAAAGGGTAGAAAGTTCGGCTGTTCTGTAGCTAGAGGTTTTAACTTTGACTAATTCCGCATTATTGAGCAGAGGAGAGTCTAATTTCAGTAAATGTGCGTCATCAACCCCTAATTTAAGGATATTACCCCGTCGTCCCAGATACATAGTCAAGGACATGACTAAACTTTCCCGTAAGGGATCGATGGGGGGGTTAGTAACTTGGGCAAAACGTTGTTTAAAGTAATCGTAGAGAAGATGGGGTTTACTGGAGAGGACTGCTAGGGGAGTGTCATCACCCATACAGAAAGTCGGTTCTTTTCCCTGTTCTGCCATGGGAACGATAATCATATCCACATCTTCGGCAGTATAACCAAAAGCGGTTTGCAGGGGAAGGAGATGACTAGGAGCGGGAATGTCTATCGCTGTTTCTTTGTCAATCAAGGTGCGTTGGGATTTCACCCATTCACCGTAGGGATTAGCTCGGGCAATTTCCTGTTTAATCGGCCAATTACGCTTAATTTCGCCTTTTTCTAGGTCAACTGCGATCATTTGACCGGGGCCGAGACGACCTTTTTCCATAATGGTGGTTTCATCGAGGGGAATAGTTCCCGCTTCCGAGGAAACGACGATATAACCGTTGTTAGTAATGCTATAACGGGCCGGTCGCAAACCGTTGCGGTCCAAACAAGCGCCGACGATTCCCCCGTCACTGAAGACCAGTAAAGCTGGACCGTCCCAGGGTTCCTGTAAACCGCTATAGTATTCGTAGAAGTCGATAATTTCGGGATAATTCTGTAAATCCGGCTGATTATTGTAGGCCTCCGGCACTAGGATCATAGCCGCTTCTAGGGGACTGCGACCAGTTCTCACCAATAATTCTAGGGCGCTATCGAGGTTATAGGAGTCGCTGTTAGCGGGGTTAACAATGGGGGTCAGGGATTGTAATTCTTCGTGGGTCCAACCTTGGGTTTCTAAAGCGGGTTCCCGGGCCGACATCCAGTTAATATTGCCCAAAAGGGTGTTAATTTCGCCGTTATGACCCAATAAGCGCATCGGTTGAGCGAGGGGCCATTTCGGTTGGGTATTGGTGCTAAAACGACGGTGATAAATGGCAAATTGACTGCTATAGGCGGGATTTTGCAGGTCTAGATAGAATTCTCGCAGGATTTCGCCCCGTACCATGCCTTTATAGACAATGGTGCGACAGGAAAAGGAACAGAAATAGAAATCATCGGCCAGTTGCTTACCGACTTCAGAACGGGCAATATAGAGTAGGCGATCGAATTGAGAACCAGCTAAATCGGGGGAAGTCACCAGAATTTGCTCGACGTAGGGTTGATTTTCCCTTGCTTGTCTTCCGAGGACTTGGGGACGGACGGGAACAGCACGCCAACCTAAAATCTTAATATTATATTTATTGACAATTTCTTCGATGTGTGCTTTAGCGTCGGCTCGTTCTTGGGCCGCTTGGGGAAGAAAGACCATACCCACCCCTAGTCGCTCAGATTCTGGCATATTTAAGCCATTTTCGGCGAACCAAGGAGCGAGGACATCTCTGGGGATAGCGGTCATCATACCGGAACCGTCCCCGGAATCCTGATCGGCGCTGCAGCCTCCCCGGTGTTCCAAACAGCCTAAGGCTAAAAGGGCCTGTTCAATCAGTTGATGGCTGCCGGAACCGCGCACATCGGCAATAAAACCGACTCCGCAAGCGTCCCGTTCCTCTACGAGCCATGGGGGACCCCAATAGGGATCGATTTGGTGTATATTGTCGGTTTTTAGGCTATTTTGTTGCACCATAGAAGTTATCCTTAGGGTCGTTGTCTAGAAGGGTGGGATAGTTGGTCTGCTGAAAGGGTCAATCTAGAATAGAATTTTTTTTGATCTTGCCGTTTCGATTGTCGCTGATTTTTCCTAATTTTTGCCTGTTGCCGTCTTTATCTTGGCCGGTCTGAGGAATCACAGGTGATCTACCATGATATAGTAGCTCTCAGGAATTGTCATTGAAAATCCCCTGGATGGGGTGAAACATCCTGTTAGGTGCTTATTTTGACAGAATATTGTCTGATTATAAATATTATTGGAGCAATGGGGTCAAATTCAGGACAAGACTTTAGCTAAAGAGGCAGGTAAATCGGCTAATTTTTCTACCACTGTCACCCCAGCTTCTTGAAAATGACGTAAGCTATCTTTTCTGGTATTCTTAGCGGCAACAGAGTAGGAAAGTTGGTTAGAAATAATTGTTTCTGTATCGCCGAAATTGGTTTCAATCGCTGCATTTAACCCGACAAGATAGGCAATCACTGGTTTTTCAATTGCCGAGGCAATATATTTGGCTGCCTCGATTTCGGCCTTTCCCCCCACCTGACTGACGAGGAGAATTGCCTCGGTATTGTCATCTTCCTCAAAAACCTGCAACCATTGGGACAAATTGGAGCCAATAATGCCGTCAGTCCCCAAATTTACCGCCATAGATTCACCATACCCGGCTGCTGTTAAAGTTTTCGCCACTTCATCCCCTATGCGATCGCCGCGGGTGATCAGACCGATTGTCCCCGATTCATAAAAATTCGGTTCACAAATACCCAACCAAAGATAATTGGGAATAATCACACCCTGGCTGCCGGGGCCGAGAATTAATGTTCCGGTGGTACTAGCTATCTTTAATAATTCCACCAGGTCCAAGGGGGGTACTCCGGGGGTGACGATAATTAATTGGGGAATTGCTGCTGCGATCGCTTCTAAGGCCGCATCTAGGACTTGATTGGGGGGGACTAAAATTAAACTGGTCTTGATTTCTCCGGCTTCAGCAACGGCCTCAGCCACTAGATCAAACACTGGTATCTCTGCGATTATCTCACCACCGTGGCCACTAGCCACCCCCGCTACTAAACAGGTTCCCTGAGCTTTCAATCGTGCCGCATAATATTTGCCTAGGGGTCGATCGATCCCTTGCATAATTATCTGATCTTTATCTGTCCATTTCATATATTAAGTGTTGGGAGTTGTTTCAGTAATCAGTAAACAATAATCAGTGATCAGTAAACAGTAATCAGTGAACAGTAATCCGCTTCTGAAGGCAAGAGTCAAAGGTTTTAGATTCGTCCCTTGTGAACTGAAAACTCACATCTGATAACTGATAACTGATAACTGATCACTGATTCTAGGCTAATTTAATGGCTGCAGTGACCACCTCTTCTAAAGACTCTAACCAATGAAAGTTAACATCAGCTAAACTCTGACTGAGATCGATCGCTTTGCTGTCAGCTAGGACGCGAAAAATTATTTGTGGTAGGGTGGGATTGAGAAAAGATCGGGGTTCCAAGGTTTGTCTTTCCTGTCGGGTGGCCCGGATCGTTCGTTCACCACTGCCCCGGCTGGGTGATAATGGGCTATAACTGCGGTAGTAATTGCTAATAGTCTCGATCGCTTTTTGGACAAAGTCGGGATAACTGACAATATCAACGATAACCACTTTTAAATTAGGCAATAGTTGGAATTGTTGCAGACAGGCCTCTATTTGCTCGTTTAATTGCTCTAATTCTAGTCTTTCCTCCAGTATAAGCCAGGCTGCTAGTTTTGCCCCTTTGCCTGCCAAGGCATCCCAGACAGTGGACATCAAACCCTGGCCATTACTGATCACGGCTATTTGGCCAGTTTGATCAATTATCGACCAAGGGGATTGTAATTGGGGAGGGGTCAAGGCCAGAAGATCGAGATGTCTAGCTAAAGCGGCATCATTAACACTTATTTTGCCATCTAGGGCCATCACTTCCCCAGCTTCGTTGATACCCAGGGGATTAATCTCGATAATATCGAGATCTTTGCTGACAAAGAGACTATACATTTTTTCGAGAATTTGACTGATAGACTCGATCAAAGACCCTCTTAAACCCATAGATACGGCTAATTGCCGACAGAGATAGGGGGAAAATCTCTCTTCAATGACCACTTTTTGCATGGTTTCCAGTAAACTGTCCACATCCATCCCCCCTTGACTCGCACCCAGTAAAACCGGTCTTTGCAGATGATAATCGAGTAAAATGGCTAAAAATATCTCCTGTTGCGGATTATACCTGGCTTCTGCTAGGATTACCTCTGGATATTCTCCGGCGATCGGTAAATGAAAGATAGCATGGGCAGCAGCGATCGCATCGATGGTATTAGCGACAAATTTCACCCCTCCTGCTTTTCCTCGTCCTCCCGCTCGTACCTGGGACTTCAGCACGATGGGGTAGGGAATGTTTAATCTTTTTAGTCCCCCCGGTTCGTGGATTGGTTGGGAAGGTAAAATGGGGATGCCGACTTGAGCAAATATTTCCTTGGCTTGGTATTCGAGTAAATCCATAATTGATTAGTTGATAAAGTGGCGATTCTCTCTTTGCTCGTTTCGGTAGCTGGGGGACCATGAAGATTATTTTAGCAACAGCATCCAGTTCACGGGTGATCAGGGAGAATATTTTTGGTTGATAGGGATGGGGGACTGGTCGTGACGGCAATCTTGAACGCAAAAATTAAAGTTAATTCGATCGGGTGATTTTTTTTGATAGGATTGAACCTATAATTCTCCCATAAATAGTTCTTGTTCCTCATTAACCGTGCCAAACTAAGAACTGCAGACAAATCAAGAGTTTTGGCGTTCCAATAGACCAAATAAACTAATAACTAGCAATTAGTAGAAAATATCGGCTATTTTTTGCTAAGATTCCCCTTTTTACCTCATTTTCTTGCTTGGAAACAAACTTTTTTCCGCTTTCGTCTCTATCTTTAACTCGCTCCCACTAGGAAACTCAAGGGTAAGATGCTAAATTTTCAAAAGCAGGGTCGTCATCATCCTCTGACCCTATTAACAATGCTTTTAAGTGCTTCTTTCGTTGTGGTCTCCCTTTCCTTGACTCCTGCGATCGCACGTCAATTCGCCCCGATTAACCAGATTAAACCGATTCCTTTGGGGAATGATCGATTAATTCCTGCTGGCACAGATATCCCTGTAAAATACGAGCAAGGGGAAAAAATTCTTTTAACCAAACAAGAAACTTTTTCTTTATCTCTGACCGTAACCGATAATATTAAAAACTCCCAAGGACAGACAATTATTCCCGATGGTAGTCAGATTATCGGAGAAATTAAACCCGATGGTCAAGGTTCCCGTTTTCTATCCCAAAAAATCTTTTTAAAAACCCGTCAACCCCAAGAAAAATCTATTGATGCTATTTCGGCAGTTTTCACCCGTCTAGAAAGACTAATTAAAGGAGTTAACCCCGATAAAATTATTCAGGGTGCAGTATTAGGAAAATCCGCCGCTTCTGTCCTCGCTTCCTTTACTTCTGACCAACCGGTTAGCGAGGGATTATTACGAGGAGGAGGATTAGAAGTATTAGCTGGTTGGTTATTACGAGGAGAATCGGTGGAATTATTGTCAATTAACCCCAAAGAAGATTTAAAATTAACCCTTCGTTCTGATTTTACCGGTCAGTAACCTTAAAAAAATCTGGTGTGTTAGTTATTAATCTAACACACCAGCTATCGAGACTAGGCGGCGTTTTGCCGATACCATTCAATGGTTTTTTGCAAACCTTCTTTAAATTCCATTTGAGCAACAAAACCGAATTTTTCCTGAGCGCGGGTTGTATCTAAACAGCGTCGCGGTTGACCATTCGGTTTATCTATTTCCCAAACAATTTCGCCATCAAAACCCATTAAATCACAGATTAATTCGACTAAATCTTTGATAGAAATCTCATAATTTGTACCAAGATTAACCGGGTCTGATTCATTATAGAATTGACTGGCCATGACAATGCCTCGCGCTGCATCGGTGGAGTAGAGAAACTCCCGGGTTGGACTACCATCTCCCCAGACAGGAAGTTGTTTATCCCCCCGTTGTTGTGCCTCATAAACCTTGCGAATTAAAGCAGGAATTACATGGGAACTACCCGGATCAAAATTATCCTCCGGCCCGTATAAATTCACCGGTAAAAGATAAATTCCGTTGAAACCATACTGCAAACGATAGGACTCTAATTGTACCAATAAAGCCTTTTTAGCGATACCATAAGGCGCATTGGTTTCTTCGGGATATCCTGACCATAAATCGTCTTCATGGAAAGGTACTGGAGTAAATTTTGGATAGGCACAAATTGTCCCCACACAGACAAATTTTTGCACTCCTGCTAGATAGGCAGCGTGAATTAATTGGGTTCCCATCATCAAATTATCATAGAATAATTCGGCGGGTTTTTCCCGATTAAGACCGATACCTCCCACATGGGCAGCCAAATGGATAATTAAATCTTCTTCGTTGGCTAAACGTTGACAGTTTTCCCAAACTCTTAAATCACAATCTTTAGACCGAGGAATTGTAATTTTTTCGGGATTTGCCCCCGCTGCAATTAATTGATTAACTACTTGCCGACCTAAAAATCCGGCCCCCCCGGTGACGACGATTCTTTGTTCGCTTAAATTCAGCATATTTTCACCTCTTTAATCCACAGTTGTCATCGAACGATTGCGAAGATAAGCCAAATCTTTTAATAACTGTTGGCTATCACCACCGTTATTAAGATTAATCCCCAAAGCCGCTAAATCCGCATCTACCATTAATTTTACCAGTCCCTCGAACGTCACCGACGGCTGCCAACCTAATTTCTCTCTGGCTTTTGTGGAATCTCCTATCAATAAATCCACTTCCGCTGGACGCAAATAACGTTGATCAAACTCCACATAATCCTGCCAATTTAAATTAACGTATTGGAAAGAAATATCGAGAAACTCCCGGATAGAATAGGTTTCATTGGTCGCCACTACATAATCATCCGGTTCTTGCTGTTGTAACATTAACCACATCGCCCGCACATAGTCCTTAGCATAACCCCAATCCCGTTTAGAATCGAGATTTCCTAGATAGAGTTTTTTCTGTTGTCCGGCAATAATTCGGGCCAAGGCGCGGGTAATTTTGCGCGTGACAAAAGTTTCTCCCCGACG
>NZ_JAQMSY010000116.1:0-9873 GCF_028329095.1 Microcystis sp. CS-574 | reverse complement strand
TGTAATTCTTGGGCTGCCCATTTCTCCATTTTTTTGCTTACCTCCACCTTAATTCCTTCTTTCAAAACTATACCTATCAATCGTTTCCCCTTTTTTTAAGTTTCTTCTCTTTTTGTTAAGAAAGATCTGACTAATGGATAGGCTTGATAAGGGGGGCATCTGATAATTTTTAACGCCTACCTACTTAATTTTTGCTTATGAAACCGTGAAATACCTATCAAGCAAGACTTTTAGGGCTATTTTAACGTTCGGCGATGCTCAGTCGAGCCGCAGAAGAAACTAGAAAATATCAGTATAGACCTCGTTTCCACACATAAACCAGAAGCTCCCAAATACTGATGGGCAGTCAGGAGTTTAAACTTGTGGAGAGACTGTAAGACTCCTTGGGATTCGTCTCAAAAAGCAGGTTTCTGTGAAGCAAGAATCTCCCATCACACAGCTTGGCATTGTGATGGCGAGAGTGTCAAAATTGTGTTCAATTACTCGTCATCCCAGTCATGCCTTCCAGCGGTCAAGTGAAATCGATTTTTTTTCTGATCCTCTTTCTCCTCAGTATTCTAGGGGGTATTCTACTGGCTTCGCTACTTCAACAACCAGCGATCGCCCAATCTCCCTCCTCGGATACATTGCTAAATCGTTATCAAATTGGAGAGCAAACCTATCTAGAAAATTGTGCCACCTGCCATATTGCCATTCCTCCCAGCATCCTACCGAGTCAAACTTGGAAAAAAATCCTAGAAAATCCTAATTCTCACTATGGTATCCGTTTAAAACCAATTGTCGGCATTACTCAGCGTCTTATCTGGGATTATCTCAGTTATTCTTCCCGCCCTCTTAGGGAGACTACTTTTGTTCCCCTCCTAATTGAACAGTCCAGCTATGTAAAGGTTTTGCACCCTAGGGTCAATTTACCCACTCCTCTCGGTCACACCACCTGTGTCACCTGTCATCCCAACGCTTCCCGCTACGATTATCAAACCCTTACCCCCATCTGGGATGATGCAGCCTAATCAGTTATCAGTTTTCAGTTTTCAGATGTGAGTTTTTAGTTCACTGATCACTGTTTACTGATCACTGAGAGGGGGTGCAGTGAGGGTGATTTCGCCGATTTGGTCAGCTTTACCCATTAATTGGGCAGGGTTGTCGTTAAGAGAGATTTTAACAGCACCAGCATTGCCCGATCGAATATTTAAACTCTTTTGGGCTGTCCAAGTTCGTTTGGTCCCGGGTTGGAGATTGCCTTCATGGACTTTTTTGCCATCGGCAATTACCCTTACCCAAGTGGCCTGTTCAATAGTTACTTCGGCTGAGAGGGGAACTTTTGGCGGAGGAGAAAGGGAAGGAGAGGCTACCAGCGCAGGAGGGACTACCGGTGCGAGGGAACCCACGGGGGAAGGAGAGGGAGTAAGGGCAGGGGGATTAGAGAGAGGGGGACGGAGGAAAAGATAGCCAATACCACAAAATATACCCGCCAGTAAGCCTAACCAGAGATATATCCCGAAAAAGGTCGATTTAGCTGGTTGGGGGCTAGTTTCTGGGGCCGGGTTTTCTGGTTTCACTCGTTCCGCTTTTGGGGCAGCCGGTTCAGCCTTGGGGATGGGGGTAGCTTTTGTGGGCAGTGTTTTCGGGATAGTTACCTCTTGGGCTAATTGTTCCGCACTAGGAGACAAGCGATCGGCTAAAGCTTTACCATCAATTTTTAGGGCATCACCGTAGCGTTTGATAAATCCCTTGACATAAATTAATTCTGGTAATTTCTCCCAATTCCCCGTTTCCAACGCTTCTAGCATTGGCAATCTAATCATCGTCACGGCGGCGATATCGTCTATGCTCAGGCAGCTTTCTTCTCGTTTTTGACGTAAATAAGTCCCGATTTCCTTGATTTGTTCGGCTTGTAGGGGACTGAGTTGACTCATAATTCCAGTCATAATCTATACCAACTTAGATGATAATCTCGATTTTGTTATTTTGGGATAATCTGTTCTCTAGAAGTTCCCTTTACTTTGTCGTCATTACCAGCGAAAAGGTTGCAAAAACCAGCAAAAATCGGCAATACTTGCCAAAGTTAAGTTTTTTATCCTAGGGTGACTGCACTGGCCGGTCAGTACATACATTTGTTCTTAATGCTTGTTTTTCTCCAACTCTCAGCATATCGTTAATTAGGGCTGGCTGAATAAATCTAAAAACCTTGTTGGATAAGACTTTTAGACTTTTTGTCAATCAAAAAGTATCCGATATGGGAGTGATCGGGGGGAAAATTCAGCTACTTTTTCCCTGAAAATTAGGTAATTGACTACCTCAAAATCGGTAAAACCCTACACCCTACACCCTACACCCAAGAAAAACTTTTTGCCGCAAACCCTAATTATGACCTTTATTCCCCATCCCGACGCCACCCCCCTTCACCTTACCTGTGCCGTAGTCACGGTGAGCGATACTCGTACCCCAGAGACGGATAGAAGTGGCCAAATAATTCAAGAGTTACTAACTCGATCGGGTCACGATATCGGCCTATACTTAATTATCCCCGATGAACCCTTACAAATTCAAGCAATTTTACCAGAGATTAGCAATCAAAATCAGATAAAAGTCTTAATTCTTAATGGGGGGACGGGTATTGCTCCTAGAGACACTACCTACGATGCTTTAGTACCTTTATTAAGGATTACTTTGCCCGGTTTTGGCGAATTATTTCGTTATCTTAGCTATCAGGAAATCGGCTCCCGTGCCATGGCATCGAGGGCAATAGCTGGGGTTTATCAAAACCTATTGGTCTTTTCTCTCCCTGGTTCCACTAATGCCGTTAAATTAGCCCTAGAAAAACTGATTCTTCCTGAAATTTTACATCTGGTTAAACAGATGAATGGATAATTGATAAGGACAATTTTCTCGGTTTTCTATGCTCGATCAGAAAGAACTTTTGTGTTTATTACAATTAGCTAGTCCCATTTTACCCGTGGGGGCCTATAGTTATTCTGAAGGGCTAGAAACCCTCGTCGAAAAGGGGATTATCTCCAATAGTGCCACCTTGAATGATTGGTTAGAGCGATCGCTTTGTCAAGGCTCGATTCGCTTAGAAGCGGCTGTTTTGCTAAGGGTATATCGTTGTTTTTGTCAAGAAGATTTTACAAAACTTAATTATTGGGACAATTGGTTATCGGCAACGCGGGAAACGGCCGAATTAAGACAACAAAGCTGGCAAATGGGGCGATCGCTGTTAAACCTATTGCGGGAGTTAGCACCAGACAGAGATAATCTACCGGAACAGGCTAATTATGCCACCGCCTTTGCGATCGGGGCAAGTCATTGGCAAATTGGGGAAGAATTAGCGGTTTTAGGCTATTTACACAGTTGGGCAAGTAATTTAATCAATGCAGGACTGCGTTTAATTCCCCTTGGACAAACCCTAGGACAAGCGCTTCTGATCGGTTTACAGCCCAGTTTATTAACAGCAACAGCAGATATTATCAGTTTAGCCGATGAAAACCTGACCAGTTGGAGTTGGGGGCTAAGTTTTGCCAGTATGAACCACGAAACCCAGTATAGTCGTCTATTTCGCAGTTAGCAATTTAGGGAGAAAAGCAGGAGAATGACTTAAAAACCAAATAAGGTATAGTATGATTGAAAAAAATCTTAAGTCCTAGTTCTCACTTTCTGAGTGACGGAGGGTTTTAAGGAAAGATGCGAACACTTTACCTAGCCACAGTGTACCAATGTTTAGTCAATCAGAAAAAATTCCCGTTTCGGTGTTAATTCCCGCCAAAGACGAGGAATCTAACCTTCCCGCTTGTTTAGAGAGTGTTGCTAGGGCTGATGAAGTGTTTGTCGTCGATTCCCAAAGTATCGATCGCTCGATCGAAATATCTACCAACTATGGGGCTAATGTAGTCCAATTTTATTTTAATGGTCGTTGGCCGAAAAAGAAAAACTGGTCCCTTGATAACCTGCCTTTTCGCAATGAATGGGTATTAATCGTCGATTGTGATGAGAGAATCACCCCCGAACTATGGGACGAAATCGCCACCGTGATCCAAGATTCCAACTATAACGGTTATTATCTCAATCGTCGCGTTTTCTTCCTCGGACAATGGATCCGTTATGGTGGCAAGTATCCCGACTGGAATCTGCGTTTATTTAAACATAAGTCGGGTAGATATGAGAATTTAAACACGGAAGATATACCCAACACGGGAGATAACGAAGTTCATGAACACGTTATCCTTAATGGCAAGGTGGGCTATCTAAAAAATGATATGCTGCACATCGATTTCCGCGATATCTATCATTGGTTAGAAAGACATAATCGTTATTCCAACTGGGAGGCCCGGGTTTATTACAATATTCTCACGGGTAATGACGAAAGTGGCACGATCGGAGCGCACCTGTTCGGTGATGCGGTGCAGAGAAAACGTTTTTTAAAGAAAATTTGGGTAAAATTGCCCTTTAAACCGCTGCTGCGCTTTATTCTCTTTTATGTTATCCGTCTCGGTTTCTTGGATGGCAAAGCTGGTTATATCTACGGTCGTCTTTTGAGTCAGTATGAATACCAAATTGGGGTTAAATTGTACGAATTACGGAGATTTGGCGGTAAATTAAACGTTAATACCCATGTTAATCCCCCGATTAAACCCTCGGAACCTCAACCGGTAGAAATGATTAAATAGGTCCTATGTCCCCAGAAATCCGCACCGATGAGGAAGCGTGGCTAGATCTGCGTACCTACGATCAATCTTGGTTCGATCGCGGTCGTTCTAATCCAATTATCCTACTTTGGTGGTTAGTACAGGGAATTCTTTTTCCCCTCAGTTTGCATCAGATGGATAGCTTTCGCTGCGCTGTTTTGCGGCTATTTGGGGCTAAAATCGGCCTTGGGGTGAAAATTCGCCCGACGGTAAGGGTGACTTATCCCTGGAAAGTGGCGATCGGTGATTATAGTTGGATCGGCGATGATGTGGTGATTTATAGTTTAGATAATGTTACCATCGGCAGTCATTGTGTGATTTCTCAAAAATGCTATCTTTGCACTGGCAGTCACGATCCCGGCGATCGCTCTTTTGGCTTAAAAACCACTCCCATCCTCATCGGTAATGGTACATGGATCGCGGCCGATTGTTTTTTGGCTCCGGGGGTAAAAATTGGCTCTAATGTTGTTATTGGGGCAAGAAGCAGCGTATTTGCCGATATTCCCGCTCAAAAGGTCGCTTGGGGTAGTCCCTGTCGTCCTCAATACGATAGAAAGATGAATTCTTATAGTAGTTAAGCTAAGAGGCATTTTTGGCGGTCTTCCGCTCGCTTTTGTCCCACTGTTTCCCACGGGACATATTAAGCTGTTCGTAATTTAATTAGCATTTTTATCGATTTTTGTCAAGATATATTTAACATTTTTTATCTTGTTTATTTGACACAATTTATTAGAAAAAGGGTTTATAAAGAAACCCTTTTTCTAGTTTCCAACTAATCCTATTTGACCTAATAGGTAAGGAGTAAGAGTAGGGCTAATTCATGAATTAGCCCTACTTTTTTAGTTTCCAACTAATCCTATTTGACCTAATAGGTAAGGTTGATTACGCAAAAATCCAAGTTTTTTTAGTTAACTATCTGTTTCCAACTAATCCTATTTGACCTAATAGGTAAGGATTCCTACGATGGAAGAATATATGGCTTATTACAGTTTCCAACTAATCCTATTTGACCTAATAGGTAAGGCAACTTACCGTCAGCTTGTTGGCAAACCTTTAACGTTTCCAACTAATCCTATTTGACCTAATAGGTAAGGGCGCAACTTGTTAAGGGTGCGATGGTCGGGTCTATGAAGGTGGAGTTTCCAACTAATCCTATTTGACCTAATAGGTAAGGGACAAAAAGTAAAAACTAGCACAATTAGGGAGTAAAAGTTTCCAACTAATCCTATTTGACCTAATAGGTAAGGGAAAATCCGTATTTCGAAGCAACCTATAAAACCAGTTTCCAACTAATCCTATTTGACCTAATAGGTAAGGGCCTACGGTGGCTTAGTCCTCTGTATCCAGAGGAGCGTTTCCAACTAATCCTATTTGACCTAATAGGTAAGGATGAATTAAAAGAACAACTGGATCAATTAAGAAAAGTTTCCAACTAATCCTATTTGACCTAATAGGTAAGGAGTACCCCTTGGAAAGTCTCATCGAGAGGGGAAGACAGACCCCCAAATCGACGCACCTGCAAAAAGAGGGTTAAAAAGTGGTCCCGGGGGGGGTAAAAGTCCCGATACCAAAGGGTAGAACCCTGACTGGGAGAGCAATCGACGCACCTCAACCAGAGAATCGGGGTTTTAGGTCGGGGAGGGGGTGCATCGATTTTCAGTCAAGAGTTAGGGGACAAGCTAGATGATGTAGAGATTTGGGGGTGGTTGAGGAGGAGAACCTCCCATCACCAACAATCTAGAGACAGCTTCTTCGGAAATCCCATAGAAGCGCACATCATCCTCTTGAGGATTGACCCTTTCTACTACTTTAGCGTACAGTTTCCGCCTCTCGATGTGTAATTAATTTTGCTTAAGTAATTATCTGTAATTAAGTAGCTGGTTATAATTAAATTAAAAATGGATTTTAGGTTCGATCCCCCCTGCCCCCCTTGATAAGGGGGGTGCCGATAGGCGGGGGGATCTGAAAGTTTTTAATACCTACCTACTTAATTGTCTAGCTACTGATTAAGGAGGGTAGCGGGGGGGAGTTTTTTTTAAGGATTTTTTAACCCCCAAAATCCCCCGATTCTGGCGAGCAATCAGTATCATGGATAACAACAACAAGCTTTAGGTCTAATCCGATAAAAATCATGACCTACCTATCTCCTAAATTATTCACTTTTGAAGACTTTTTAAACCAGTATGGAGATGACCCACGCTATCAATTAATTGACGGGGAGTTGCGAGACATGGAACCCACTGGACCTCAGGAATCCGTAGCGGGAAAAATCGCAGGAAGACTGTGGGGAGAAATTTTTCGATTACATCTACTCTGGACAATTCCTAAAAACTGTTTGCTCCGTTTTATGAGCGCATTAGTTCGGCAGTTTTTCCCGAATTGTCTCTGTGTCTTCTCGATATTATGCCCTAAATCTCTAGTAAAATTATGCTGAAATCTCTTAAAAATGTCCTGAGTAATCTGCGTCAATATCCCTATAATATTATCTTTAATCCCCTCACCAATGCAGCATTAGCCATCGCCGCTATTTTGGCACTAATTGCCGATCAATTTGGCCAGGGATATTATCTAATTTTTCTGATTACTTTGGCTCTAGTTATCATCGGTATCTGGCTAGAATCTCAGAAATACGACCTCTATAAACATCAGGCGATTCCTCTACCGATAGTGATTAAAATTGCTAATCCTGCCGATAGTAATAAGGCTCTGCAATCGCTTTTTAATATCATCGAAACAGAAAATAAATACAAAGATCATCAAAATAATCTTGACCAGTATCTCAATATTAGCGAAACAGACTTAATTTTTAACTACTCCTGTGATATTTATGATCAAGAAATGCTGAAAACTTTTCTGCAAATACTCCGCTATAATCTAGAGAAACTTAAGAAAAAAACTCCTCAAAATACTATTATTTATCTTGCCTATATCGGTCCGATTAGCGTCGCTATTATGGTCGGCACTATTCTCGCTACTGAAGGAGTAAAAATCTTTCAATATAATAAATCTTCTGATAGTTATTATCCTGTGGTGGAAATTAGCGATCGCAAACTTAAAGAAGATATTAAGGAATACGAAAAATTTGAGCGTGTTGTCACCGAAAAAGGTCAAGATAGAGTAACTATAGCCATCGATGTTTCTTCCCATAAAATTAATCTTAATGATCAGAGTATTGAAAACTACGGCGATTTAATTTATCTGAAAAGTAAAGGCAGTGGTACAATTGAAAAAAATGAAGATTGGCTACAATATTCTAGAGAAATTTTTAAAACTATCAATATCGCTCAACAAAAAAACTATCAAGAGATTAAGCTAGTTTATTCCATGCCTATAACTTTGGGAATACTTGTCGGAATGGCCGTTCAACAATACTGGCCAATTCTCCTAACTCAATACGAAAATTCTACCTACAGAAATCTTATTAATCTTCAGGAATTTAAACTTTATCGAGGACAATAAAGATAAAATGAACTATACTGTAATTACCTTTGCTCCTGTGCAAGGATTCATCGAAAAATCGCGTAAACTAAGGGACTTGTACGGTGGTTCTTTTTTATTATCCTATCTTGCCGATGCTATCTGTCAGGCAGCGGATAAATATCCTGAATGTAGCCTTATTTCTCCGGCTTTAATTGACGTTAAAAGAGGAACTCCCAACCAAATCTTAATCGCGGGTAATTTTCCCAAAAAAGAGGCCGAACAAGTCTTCGATGACGCATGGCAAAAAGTGGTTAATAAGTGTCGGGTTTGGATTGAACAAAATTTACCACAATACAATTATACTTGGCGACGAGAATGGAACCTATGGATTAATCATACTTGGGAATTCTTCTGGGCGCAAGAGGACTCGATCGATTGTGCGTTTAAAAGTCTGCAACAGAAAAAATATCAACGAGATTGGACGGGAATTAATTGGCAAGGAGAAAGTTCTAGCTTATCCGGTTCCGATGCCATTGTTTGGTATGGAATGACGGATCAAACCCATCCTTTATATTCTAGTATTTCCCAACAAAATCAGCAAATCACTGAATTTTATCAGCAATTAAGTCAAAAACTTTCTAATGCTATCCTCGATGAAACCGAACGTCTTAGCATTCCCGAATTAGTCAAAAGAATGATTACATTATATGATATTGGCAAGCCTTTAAACCTAGAACTTCCTAAAAAATTTGTGGAACTAAATCGCTACGAGGAAAAATCCTATACAGGATGGTTTCAAGGGGACGGTGACGGGATGGGAAATTACCTAAAAAATCTGTCCATATCCTCAAGAAAAGAATTTAGTCAAAGAATGCGACAATGGGGAGAAGAACTAGAAAATTATCTTAACTTTGGTCGCATTATTTATGCGGGAGGAGATGACTTTCTAGGGGTTTTGTTTCCACAAAAATCCGAACTAAAATTAACCCTACAAGATTGTCTATATTGGTTTGATCAATTTCATCGAGAAATCTGGCCAAAACACGGTTATTCTCAGGATATAACTGTTAGCGTCGGTTTTGTTTGGGCAGCTTCAGGAGTTCCTCAGCGTGACATATTGCAACAATGTCGAGAAGCAGAAAAATCCGCTAAAAATCAAGGTAAAAATCGTCTAGCGGTGCGAATCCTTTTTAACAGTGGTAACTATTTAGAGTGGGTTTGTCCCTGGGAAAACTTAAAAGATATCCTCGATAGTTATTGCGATCGCAGTGAAGGAAAAAACTGGACACATTTCTATAATGATATAGCAACTTTAGAAAATCGCCGCGCTTTTACCGATGATAATCACGATATTGCCAATGCAGTTTTTAACCTTTATTTTAATCAAAATATACCCATTGATACCACCTCTCACCAAGATAAAAATAACTGGGTAATTAACCTCTCAAAAGTGGCCAATCATCTCACCTAAACATAGAAAAATGCTGCAATATCTGATCATAATTAAACCTTTGGGATTTCTCTACGGTAGCGCCGGTCCGTTTCTGTCTCCAGAAAATCTAGTTGGACGTTCAGGAAATCGTTTTCCCCCCACTGCTGCCACAGTTTCGGGACTATTTGCTCACAGCAATCCCACCAATATTCGCGATTTACAAATTGCCGGCCCTTTTTGGGCAAACAGTGAACAACCAGATAACTTTTTTGTCCCCACTCCCTTTATTTAGGGGCTGCTGAAAAAGTTTTTCGTGGGGGCTGGGTGTGGGGTGTGGGG
>NZ_JAQMSY010000009.1:0-13289 GCF_028329095.1 Microcystis sp. CS-574 | reverse complement strand
CCCCACACCCCACCACCCTAGTCAAGCTCTGCTATTCGATCTGGATAGAGTTGGGGGAATCGATGGGAGGGGTGGAACTCCCCGGGGTAATAGTTTGACGGTATTGACTATAAAGACGATCACGCCAGACAAAAAAGCCCTCGTAGGCGCTATTATCAGCTAACCCCGGAATCCCCTTGCCTTGCAATTCCGGGGGTAAGTTGAGATAGGAACCCTGGGGAAACTTAAGCAGTACACTTAATCCCGCCACAGCTAAATCGGCTAAAGTGGGCTGATCCCCGACTAAATAGGGACGATTGGCTAAAATGAGGTTTAAAGCCTCTAAGTCCTGTTGTAGCCCTTTTTTAGCCGTATTGATAGCATCTTTTCCCAGACCTACACCCGTCCCAAAAATATCAATTAATTCCCCCGGCAAGGAACCCAGCAACAAGCGCATAAAATCGGGAGTTTCCCGGGGTAAAAAGGCGGTACGAAAGTTTTGATTTTGGGCAAAAGCGCCGAGAAAAGCGGTTCTTCCTTTTAATCCCAGGGATTCATCGGCCCATTCTTCGATTAATAAACATTGACCCCGTTGGAGGGGATCTGTAGGGATAATTGGTTTTTCAGGATACTTGCGATCGAGATAAAAAGCAATCTCCGTCGAGTCAGCGATATAAGTGTCACCATCCTTGAGGACCGGGACCTGGCGCTGTCCGGAAAGACGGAATAATTCCAATTGTCCCACCCCTGGCACCACGTCCCTTTTTTTATAGGCAAGACCTTTATAGTCGAGGATGAGACGGACTTTCTCACAATAGGCAGATAATTCAAATTGGTAGAGTTCTAGCATAGGATAATATAGCCTCTCGATAAATCAGTTTCTCCCTGATTACTCTAACCCTATCGGGCATCAATCGCCTAAACCTAAAGACTTTACTCCGATTTTACTCAAACATTTGTGGTTCTTCGGTTTGTGTTATGCAATGGACGGGGGTTATAAGAGATGAAACCCTTATAGAAACAGACATTACCCCAACTTTTGTCAATTGTTTTTTATCTAGAGCGAACTCATCAATTAAGTCTCTTGCCAGATAAGGATTTAGTCGATTTATGCCCCCCTATCGAACCATACCAAGTAACGAAGAAGCAGATGTTTTAAATTCATACCACACCCAGGAGTTTGAATGGTCTAATTGTAGTCGCTCAAATTCAATCTGTAAACTTTTAGAGGGAGGAAATTAAGAATTCTGCTACATTAATGAATATTCTAGACGAGAGACAAAAAAATGACCCTCGATCGAGTGATCGTCGGTTGGCGAGAATGGCTCGATTTACCCGATTTAGGCATTACCAAAATTAAGGCCAAGATTGATACAGGCGCTCGCTCCTCGGCCCTACACGCTTTTCATCTGCATCCTTTTCGAGATGGCGATCGCAATTGGCTGCGCTTTCAAGTTCATCCCTACCAAAAAGATAGTCACCACACTGTCACCACCACCGCAGAAATCCTCGAATGGCGACAGGTAAAAAATTCCGGTGGTCAAAGTCAACTCCGTCCTGTTATCAGAACAAGTGTATTACTTGGCGGTCGTCAATGGCCGATCGAATTAACCTTGACTAATCGCGATGTCATGGGGTTTCGGATGTTATTAGGACGAGAGGCCCTAAAAAAAGGCTTTCTTGTCCATCCGAATAGGTCTTTTTTACTGAGTTAAGTTATATTTAAAGCCGTCAGTTTTGAATCAGTTATCAGTTATCAGTTATCAGATGTGAGTTTTTAGTTCACTGTTTTCTGTTTACTGTTTACTAAAAAGGCTCCACTACTTCCCGATCTCCTATACCTTTTAAACAAGATTTAGTATTAGATGCCCATAATATTGATTCTCTCTCAGATTCTTGAGGAATGCCTCTCGACATTCTTAATAATTTCAGGTGTATTATTATCTATCTAAATTCTTGGAGCTTGTTGCTGTATGATTATGATGACTGCCCCCGCTTTTCATCTGAACTATGCCTATTCCCGATTTTCAATCGATTATGTTGCCCCTATTAAAAATACTTGCAGATGGCAAAGTTTATAAATATCGAGAAATTATTGAAGCCTTGGTCAGAGAGTTTCAAGTCACAGAAGCGGAAAGAAAAGAAATGCTTCCCAGTGGACAACAAGAAATTTTTTCTAATCGAGTCGGTTGGGCAAAAACCTATTTAAAGAAAGCGGGATTAATTGACTCACCCCAAAGGGCAACTTTTGTAATTTCCGAGAAAGGAAAAGAAATCTTATCTCAAAATCCTGCTCGAATTGATGCCAAATTTCTAAGACAGTTTCCCGAATTTCAAGAATTCAATCGAGTCAATAAGCAAAATGAAACTATTACTCTTGAAAGCAATTTATCAACTTCTGATCAAGAACAAAATCCCGAGGAATTACTAGAAAACTCCTATCAAGAAATTCGTCAAGCATTAGCAACAGACTTACTTTCTATTCTGCGAAAATTATCCCCAGATGATTTTGAAAAATTAGTAGTAGAATTACTGGTAAAAATGGGTTATGGTGGCTCGATTAGAGATGCAGGTAAAGCAGTGGGTAAGAGCGGGTATCAAGGGATTGATGGGATAATAAAAGAAGATAGACTCGGTTTAGATATAATCTATATTCAAGCCAAAAGATGGGCTGATAATAATGCCGTTGGTTGTCCAGAAATCCAGAAATTTGTCGGGGCATTAGCGGGACAAGGAGCCAAAAAAGGTATTTTTATCACCACTTCCTATTTTACCCAAGAGGCTTTAGAATATGCCCCCAGAAATGAGATAAAAATAGTGCTGATTGATGGGGAAGAATTAGGTCAATTGATGATTGATTATAACTTAGGTGTATCGACAAAAGAAATCTATGAAATCAAGAGAATTGATCATGATTATTTTGGGGATGAATGAGAGAGAGAGGGGGACAAGGGTTACAGAAAACGACGATGGCGTTAAAATAGATGGAAAAAATAGAGGATAAAAACTATGGACGGGATGACCTTTTTTCAGAAAAGTGCGGGACAGTGGAAATCTCAGCGCACCACCCATCATTTACCCTTTCGACGCGCAGAAACTGGCGATTCCGAGATTTATGTGGAAGCTTTAAGCGCCGATAACCCGAAAATTATCGCTATTTGTGAAATGCACGAAGTCGATCCCGCTAAGACTGTGGGGGGTGCCTTTGTCAGTTGGGATGGTTCGATGCAGTGGGACAAAGAAGACGAAAATCATCAAGGAACCACCGTTTTTGCGCTAATTCCCGATGAAGATAATCCCCAAGCTGGTGTTCTCCTGCGGGAGCGAGGTTATGCGGAAATCATTCCCGTGGCGGGCCGTTATCACATTGATGAACAGGAAGGTTTAGTCTTAATTACAGAATACGAAACTATGACCTCGATCGAGCGTTTTTGGTTTGCCGATGCCGATTTACGTCTCCGCACTAGCACAGTTCAACGTTTTGGCGGTTTTAATACGGCCACTTTTTGTGCTGAATCCCGCAATCAGTCATCGGAGTCAGTCTCTAGTGATTCCCCCGAACCATCATCCTATTCGATTAGTGGCTGGTAAATTCAGTTAAGTAGCTGGTTATAATTAAATTAAAAATGGATTTTAGGTTCGATCCCCCCTGCCCCCCTTGATAAGGGGGGTGTCTGACAACTTTTAACGCCTACCTACTTATCAGTTATCAGTTATCAGTCGAACGCTTTTTTCGGCGTTGTCAAATTGAAAGATGATCCGAATCAGCTTGGAACTGAAATTACTTTGATAGCAAGGATTGCATGGCATCTTTCCTATTCTGATCTGACAACGCCCTTTTTTCTCCCCTCTCCCTGCTCCGGCGCTCCCTGCTCCGGCGCTCCCCAACACCCCGGATGGTAGGCAAGTTTTCTTAACAATTGTAAGAATTTTTAATATTTCTTTTCTAGTTGGCACCTACTCCCTTATCATTAGGAGGAAAGTTTTTTAAGCATTTCTAAGGATACGGAGGTTTACCCTTGGCCATTCCTCTTTTAAATTACGCCCCCAAGTCCCAAAACGTGCGGGTAGCTGGTTATGATGTCGGTGGAGACGAAAAACCGAAAGTTTACACGACAGAAAATGTCCTCTCCCCTACCGACCTGGACGATTTAATCGAAGCCGCTTACCGTCAGATTTTCTTCCATGCCTTCAAATGGGATCGGGAACCCTTCCTCGAATCCCAATTACGCAATGGACAATTATCGGTGCGGGATTTCATTCGTGGTTTACTGTTATCGAAAACCTTCTATAACAGCTTCTACGAGAAAAACAGCAACTATCGCTTTGTCGAACAGGTAGTACAAAGAGTTCTCGGTCGCGATGTCTATAGCGAAAGAGAAAAAATTGCTTGGTCGATTGTCGTTGCCACCAAAGGTATTCAAGGTTTTGTTGATCAACTTCTCAACAGTGACGAGTATCTGCAAAGCTTTGGTTATGATACCGTTCCCTACCAACGTCGTCGCACCCTAGCCAGCCGCGACATCGGTGAACGTCCATTCAACATCACCTCGCCTCGCTACGATGGCTACTATCGTGGTATTTTGGGCTTCCCCCAAATCGTTTGGCAGAATGCTGTCCGTCGCTATGTTCCCCAAGAGCAAAAACCCAAAGCTGGCGATCCTTCCAGCTTCTTGGCTATGGCCCGGGGTCTCGGTAGCGCCAAAGGCAATCCTGTACCAAGAGTCTCCGCTATGAATATTAACATCGAGGCTTCTGTACCCCGTCGTTAATTTTTAGCTAAATCTGCTGGGGAGAGTCCCTAATTGGCAGAATGACCCGCGAACCATAATCAGGTTATTTTGTGAATTGGTGGCTCTCCCTATGGGGTGGCTCCTGAGATAATCCCCCCACCGAGGACGATTTCCCCTTCATAAATCACGGCTGCCTGGCCCGGAGTGATACTAAATTGTGGTTCATCAAAAACCAGTTTCACTTGCTCATTTTCTAGGGGAATAACATTGACGGGAACGGCCGGAGAACGATAACGTACCTGTACTTGAGCGCGGATAGGGGTGGTGGGTTCAGCAATAGAAACCCAGTTCATCCTTCCGACAAGACAAGCGGCACTAACGGCACTTTCGCGATTACCGACGATAACCCGATTCATGACGGGATCGAGTTTTACCACATAGAGGGGTTCGGCGGCGGCGATGCCGATGCCTTTGCGTTGTCCGATCGTATAATGATGGATACCGCTATGTTTACCCAAAACTTTGCCATCGAGATCGACGATATCGCCCTCACTAACAGCGATATACTTATCCAAGAACGATCGCATCGTTCCGTGAGCTTCAATCAAGCACAAATCCTGACTATCGGGTTTATCTGCCGTTTTTAAGCCAAATTCCTGGGCAATTCTGCGGGTTTCTGCCTTGGTTTGTTCTCCCAAGGGAAATAAAGTCCCACGCAGTACATCTTGAGTTAGATCATAGAGAAAATAGGATTGATCTTTATTTTTATCGACGGCGCGCAGCAGTTGATAACGGTTATTTTCAGGAGAAAAACGAATTCTAGCGTAGTGACCAGTGGCAATAGTGTCCGTTTGCAAGGTTTCCCTGGCATAATGCAGCATCGGGCTAAATTTTACCGCTTTATTGCACTGAGAACAGGGCAGCGGTGTGATTCCCGCTTCGTAACCGGAAACTAGATAATCAATAATTTCTTTTTGGAAAAGCTCGCGACTATCGACGATATGATGGGGAACCCCCAACTGCTCACAAATAAAGGCCGCATCTACCATTCCCTCGGAGCAGCATTGACCTTTACCCTTCATTAACCACAGGGTCAAGCCAATAACATCATAACCTTGAGCGTGTAAGGCGGCAGCGGCAACAGAGCTATCTACTCCCCCTGATAGACCGACAACAACTTTTCCCATAAATCTTGTAATGATTTTTAACCAATATACTTTCTAGACTAGCATCTCCTACTTTAAAATTTGGACATGGTGTACCCAAATTTCGTGTGAGGACAAACCAGCATGATGAGAACAAACCTACTGTTTTTCTCGGCTCTATTTTGGTTAAAAGTCGGGATAATCGCTCAAGGAACGCTGCTGCTAAAAGCAAACTTATCTTTTGCCCAGAATCTTTATCCCGGTCGTCGTTTGCCCCCACCGCCGGCGGTGAGACAACCAACTAAACGTTCAGACAGTCCCAGTGCTGTTAATTGTTCCCAATGTTCACCCTTAAATTTACCCCTCGTTAATTCTCCATCAGTTCGCCCCCCGGTGGCGGACCCAGTTTCCGGTAATCAACCCCTGAGAGAATACGTTTTTCAAGCTCCCGCTACCGTGCGGCCCGCCGATGCTACGGTGGTTAATAATCATAATCGTCAAACTGTCAATCCACCAGCACCCAGACCTCAAAATCGCGCCAATAAACCCCCCGCACCACAGCAGCGGGTTATTGCCGCTAATCAACTCTTTCGGGTTGAAGTTCAGAGTAATAGTACAGAAGCGTTGGCAAAAATTCAAGAAATTGAACCCCTCGCATTTATCCGCGCGGGAGAAAATGTTATTCAAGTGGGGTTATTTCAGCAACAATACCAAGCTAAACAACGGGTACAAGATTTAACTAAACAGGGTTTTAGCGCTCAGATTATTACCCTCAATAATTAGGGTATGCGGCAAAAAGTCTGTTGGTGGGGTGTAGGGTGTGGGGTGTAGGGTGTGGGGTTTTATTCCCCCCCGTTCACTCCAATGGCTGACACTTTTTGATATCAAAAAAGTCTAAAATTTTTATCCAACAAGGTTTTTAGATTTATTCAGCAAACCCTAATTATGCAATAATTCTCTAGAATTTCAGCTAATCTCGATCGAATCTCTTGCCTCTTGCCTATCCTAACCAAAAAGTTAATTTTACCCTATTAAGTAGTCGGACATAAATTCTGTTGTCTATCTTAAGAAATGTAAATTGCCGCAATTCTTACTGACGACCGGCTCCTGACAACCGGCTACTGACTCCTTACCCCACAGTTAACTTTACTTTTGTCCAACTACTTACTTAGCACATAGAGTTAATTTTGTCAAGCAAAATTCTGACCGCATCGATGATCACATCCGGTTGATCCATCCAGACAAAATGACTACTTTTATCTGCTTGTATTTGCAGAAAATCTCCGGATAACTTGCCTAATTCCAGGTGCATCTCCTCCCGGAGTCGGTTGGCACTTTTAAGGGGAATAAACCGAGTCCAAAGGGAAGGTTTAAAAAAAGAATTAGCTTTAATACTAACTATCGGTAAATTACCGAAATTGTTAGCCTCACTTACCTGACGAGCGCTTTGGTCGAGATTAAGCATTTCTCTACTCATCGTCATCCAGTGTTTAGCGCGACAGAAAGAACGCTTAACTCGATGACAAGAATCTGGGGAAAAGCGACGCAATTCTGGTTTTAATAATTCAAAAACTCCCAGAACTCTCATAACTCTTATAATGCCTAAAATTGAGCCAATAATCGACATCAAAAATCCAGAGATGAAAAATAATTTTAATGCCTTTAATGCTGGCGACATTTTCAGCATTCCTTTCTCGTGTAAACCATCGGTGAGTACCAAACCTACTACTTTTTCTGGGAACAGATGAGCATACAGTCGAACATTATAACTGCCAAAAGAATCACCAATTAAAATATAAGGCGGTTCTATTTGTGCTTGGGTTAGTAATTTATCTAATTCCTGAACAATTTGGTAGCTAGTCCGGGGATAAGGACTAGAATCGCTCCAACCATAACCCGCTCGATCATAAATACAAACCCTAGCTAATTGTGACAATTCTTCTAGCAAAAAATATCCCTCAATTCCCCCTAAACTATGGTCAATAATAATAGTGGGACTAGCCTCTCCCGCTAGACAAAAATGTAGGCGATATTTACCCAGATTAATCAAATTACCCGGCGGTGCTTTTTGTTCTTCTAACCAAACAGATATCGCCTGATAAACTGTCGTCGCTACTAGGAGAATTACTCGAATTGATAAAGACATAACTACACCTCTTGTAAAAATAAAAAATTCTCTTGGTTGCTGGAGAATTAACCATGAATAATCATCAATTAAATGGTGGGCTCTTCTAGGTTCTGTGTGATAAGTTTAATTGACATAGGATCGATCGATCTTTGTGTCCTTTGTGTCTTTGTGGTTCGTTCCACCCCCTCGCTCTTGAGAAATGTATTTTAGAATACATTTTACCCACCAAACCTGGGAGAGCCAATGGTGAGCAGCAGCAGTGATTAAAAGAGAGCGCCAGTATTGCAGCCAAAATATAATACAAATGAACGCTTGACACGATGATTTTGAGCCAAGTATTTCTAGTCAATTGAGCATAAATACTTAAAATCCCCTCAAGTGCGAGCTGCTACGCAGTGCCTTCGGCATCGCATTTACCTAAGAAAAAGCGCTTAATAAGTTGTTAAATTTCGAGAACAACATTAGCAGTATGCTGAAAATTGGCGAAAACCATTAAGATCATAGACCGAGTTTAATCTTATGCTAGAGAAAATACTATACGCTGATTCCGGCGCAGGTCAAACCCAAGAAATGCTACAAGCATTGATGGATCTCCCCGCTATCCGGAAAGCGTCGATTACCATTCTCCGGGTTGTTCCCCCTCAGATTACCACCGAAGCTCTGGCCAGTAAATGGGAAGAAGGGACCCAAATGCTGACTAAAATCCTGCAAGAAGTCAAAATTGAACCGAGCAAAGTCTCCACGATTCTGCGTCAAGGAGATCCCAAAGATACCGTCTGTCAAGTTGCCGATGAAATCGGCGCTGATTTGATCCTGATGGGTTCCCGAGGACTAAAGCGACTGGAGGCAATTCTAGAAAATTCCGTCAGTCAATACGTCTTTCAACTGACTAATCACCCGATGTTATTGGTAAAAGACGATATTTACGTCAAAAAAATCAAAAAGGTGATGGTAGCTCTCGATAAGTCTAGCTCGGCTGATTTAGCTCTCGATCTGGCTATTTATCTCCTGCGGGATTATCCTTCAGCAGAGTTAATTCTGGCCCGCGTCAACCCCGACTTAAAACCGGAATTTGCCCCCACTTCCCCCAAAGAAATGGAAGAAAACCCGATTATAGGGCCGGCAGTGGCAAAAGCGAAACGGATGAATATACCCTATCGCTGCGTGGTGACGGGGGGTAAACCGGGAGAACAACTCTGTAAACTCGTCGATGATTATAATGTGGATCTCTTACTGTTGGGTTCGCCCGATCGCCGTCCTTCCGTGGCTAAGAGTTTACCAGATCTCGATCGCCTTCTCGGTACTTCCCTCTCGGATTATGTGCGGGTTAATGTCAATTGTCCCGTCCTTTTAGCCAGAAAAGAAGGGATTTAGCCCCTATTGGGTGTAGGCAGGTAAGTCTTGACTCATTTGATTTAAGTTGCTGGCAATGGCTTTCATCGTCATAAAAGCCGAGCTAAAGGCGATTAGCTCATTTAAGGGATAACTTCGACTCTCAACCCGCAAACTCAGTAATTGCTTCTCAAGAGATTCAATTTCTTGGATGAGCAATCCTAACTTTGGTGGGTTGAGAATTACCTGGGCAGCGATCGCAGTTTGTTGTGCGATCGCTAAAATCATCAGCCATTTTTACTTTTTTGGTGAGGACGGTGGGCAGACGTTTGGAGCGTTTTGCCCGTAAATATGCACCGATATTACCCAGTTCAATTTTCAGAACTTCTCGATAAAGGAAAAGGATGGCGTTGAGGGCTTGGTTTTGGGTGGCGACGGCAACGTTTTTATCAACGGCAAGATGGCTCAAAAAGGCTCTAATTTCTTCACCCCCCATTTCACGAGGATGTTTTTTCTGATGGAAGAGCAGATAACGCTTAATCCAGTCCAGATATGTTTGTTCGGTGCGGTAGGAGTAATGCGGTAGGGCGGATCGTCTCTCGCTCTACGTCTAGGGGTTTTCGGGGTGGGGGAGGGTTCATCACAGAGTAAGCTAATCGGCATAACACGCTTATCGTAATATTATACGGAAAACTTCTTGCGATCGCTCTATTTGAGCGTAATATACGGAAAGATTCTTTAAAAAGTGCGTATTTAGCGTGATATACGGAAAATTTCCGCATAATATATAGTTGGGCAGTGGCTTGTGTGGTTGAGGTCATTCATGTATAGGCGAAATTTTCTGAAGATATTTGGTTTAACGCTGATGGGATCTGCCCATAGCGCCTGTAGTGAAAAATCGCAAGGAGATATAGCAACATCCAGTAAGAAGCGTGTTGTGGTGATTGGTGCTGGGTTGTCTGGTCTTGCTGCTGCACAGGAATTGCATAGGCAAGGGAATGAAGTTGTTGTTGTTGAAGCTCGCGATCGAATCGGTGGGCGAATTTGGACGAGTTCTAAGTGGACTGATATGCCCTTGGATTTTGGAGCCACCTGGATACATGGAACTGAGGGCAATCCGTTAACGGATTTGGCTGACCAAATCAATGCGAAACGGCTAACAACGAGTTACGACAGGGCAGTAACATATAATACCTCTGGGCAACTACTCTCTAACGCAGAAGAGGTTCGCTTAGAAAAAACTAGGAATAAAGTATTTGGGGAGCTGAAGAAGGCTCAGAACGAAGATCCAGATATTTCGCTTCGACAAGCGATTGAACCGTTGATCCGTCAATTTGACAAATCTTCAGAGTCATACCGCTTCATCAACTTTATTCTGAGTGGTGAGATTGAACATGAGTATTCGGGAAGTGCTGAAAGACTCTCCGCTCATTGGTATGACAGTGATAAAAAATTTAATGGTAATGATGACTTGTTCGTTCAAGGATTTAGAGTTATTCCAGAGTTTCTAGGCCAGGGGTTACGGATCGAACTAGGTCAGGTGGTAAAAGAAATTCAATGGCACCAATCGCCCATTCGGGTGATTACACAAAACACCGAGTTTCTAGCCGATCATGTTATCGTCACTCTGCCGCTAGGAGTTTTGCAGGCTGGAAAGGTGCGTTTCACCCCCGAATTACCCCAGGACAAGCAGACTGCGATCGCCAAACTGGGCATGGGTACCCTGAATAAATGCTATCTTCGATTTCCTGATGTTTTTTGGTCTGCTGATGTTGATTGGTTAGAGTATATTTCGGCAAGTCATGGGGAGTGGACAGAGTGGGTGAGCTTCAATCGAGCAGCCAATATGCCCATATTGCTAGGATTTAATGCTGCCGATCGGGGAAGAGCGATTGAAACATGGGCGGATGAACAAATCGTGGCGAGTGCCATGCAAACCTTAAGGACGATCTATGGAGTCAGTATCCCCGAGCCTATTGACTATCAAATTACTCGTTGGGCAAGCGATCCGTTTTCGTTGGGTTCATATTCCTATAATCCTGTTGGTGCAGTGCCCAAGATGCGCCAAGAACTTGCTGCACCACTCGAAAAGTCCGTGTTTTTCGCGGGCGAAGCATCTAATGAGGACTATTTTGGGACTGCTCATGGTGCATATTTATCTGGTTTGCGTGCAGCCCAAGAAATCCTGGAAATATAATCTGGTTTTGCCCAACAACGCCCATGCACGCCGACCGCCAAGAGTCGATCGGGATAATGCAAAAGGTATCTGCGGCGGGTGATGGGCAACGTTAGAAGTGCGATGCCAAAGGCACTGCGTAGCAGCACGCCGATCTTGTAGGGTGCGTTAATGAAATGTAACGGTGCGATTCGTTTCTAGGGGAATAAATAGCCTAGAGTAGCCTGTAGGTTGAACTTCGGCCGTGAGCTTTTGCCGAACGGTTGACGCAAGGAAACCCAACCATATCAAGTTTGCTGTGAGGTTCCGCTGTTGCTACAATTTGATCCCACATCCATAATTCTATCAAGCTAAAATGGAGTGCTATCTAGAAGGAACTTATGATGAAATACAAAATTGTCCTTTATCGTTCTGAAGAAGGAATTACTGTTGGCGTTCCTGCGCTCCCCGGTTGTTGGTCCGAGGGAGATACTGAGGAAGAGGCATTAACCAATATCCAAGATGCAATTCGTGAGTATCTTGCAGCCTTAGAAGAACGCTTGCAAGATGGGGAAATTCGTGAAATTGAAATGCAGGTGTAACTATGCCTAGAATTCCTGGCGTAAATCACCTAGATGCAGTACGAGCCTTGGAGAAGGTAGGCTTTCGGATCATTCGCCAAGGCAAACATATCATCTTGAGTGATGGGGTGCGTCAAGTTGCTCTTCCAAGGCACAATCCAATTAAGGCATTTACAATGGGTGGAATTGTTCAAGATGCTGGTTTGACAGTCGCAGAATTTCGTAAACTATTATGAGTGCGATGCCAAAGGCACTGCGTAGCAGATCGCCTCGCCCGTAGGTTGGGCTTCCTTGCGTCAACCCAACAAACTCATCACGATTTGACAATTAGTTTTAGTGCGATCGCTGATCGCCGTAGGCTGGGTTGACGGCAGGAAACCCAGCATTGCTTTTCTCTATCAACACTAACCAAAAGCGCGATCCCACCCAAAACACATCGACCCTTATTAGAAGCGGATAATTTCGATCGTGCATCGCGATCGTTGAAAACAGACATCAAATTCTCGAAAAAAGTTCGTTTGCCCAAGAATTAAGGGTATCTGAGAGGTTTTTGCCCAAGCAAAGGCTAGACGAACAGGTTCCAAATTCCCAATTTGAACATACACAAATAACCCTCGTGCTTCAACCCTTGCAAGATTTCCGGCCAATGGCAAGCGGACAGTTTGTTCCTCCCAAATTGCACCCAATTGCAGCCCGATGTCGTAAGGTAATAGATTGACCGTAGATCCGGTATCCAGCAGGGCATTCGCAGAAACAGAAAGGCCTGCATGACTCAGAGTGATGGGAATCGTGGGTAATGCTTCATCGTCGGAAAGGGGAAATTCGACTGTACTAGGCATGGGTAGATGCCTCTCGGTCATCCTGAATCATATGCATCAGAATATTGGCGGCTTCCGTGGCATCGTAGGGCGACCAAATCGGATACTCTGATGCGGAAAAGATAACCTGTAGTTCAGCATCCGGGATTTGTGCAGCTAGGAGTTTGAAGAGTGATAATTTGTCTGTCTGGCTCAGATTGTTGACCAGAAGAATTAACTCAGTGAGTGACATGGCTTAAACTTCTAGATATGCGAGAATAAATTGATCATCGAAAATTTTGGGTCTGAAACCCCGTCGTTCTACGACGGCTTTACTGTTAAATATTAGCACATTTACGAAATATATGCTAAAATGTGAGGTATGGAAAAAGCCTATTCTTACCGATTTTACCCCACACCCGAACAAGAGTCGCTATTG
>NZ_JAQMSY010000115.1:0-24622 GCF_028329095.1 Microcystis sp. CS-574 | reverse complement strand
GTTCTGTGCATTTGGCTAAATAGATTTGTTTGTCTTTAAATTTAAAAGCAGACTTAGTAAATTCGGCACTTCCTCCTTGATGTTTTTTCTTAAAGTTAGGATACTTAGTACGACCAGCAAAGAAGTTAGTGAAAGCTGTTTGTAAATGTCTTAACCCTTGTTGTAAAGGTACACAGCTTACCTCATTGAGAAAGTTTAATTCTTCTTGCTTTTTCCAATCGGTTAGCATTGAAGAAGTTTGAACATATCCTACTCTTTCTTGTCTTTCGTACCATGCTTGTGTTCGTTCGTGGAGAGCTTTATTGTAAACTAATCTTACACAGCCCAATGTGCGCCGCAATAGCGACTCTTGTTCGGGTGTTGGGTAAAATCGGTAAGAATAGGCTTTTTCCATGTCTCACATTTTAGCATATATTTCGTAAATGTGCTCATATTTAACAGTAAAGCCGTCGTAGAACGACGGGGTTTCAGACCCAAATTTTCGATGAAACCAATCTACTCACTTAAAGCAACCAACAGGGAGAAATCTAGATATTAGGTAAAGTTACGTCAATGGTCGTTGGAGCAATCAATAAGGGTGGCAGCGAAATTCAAGGAACTGTAGCCCGTCCCTAGCAGATTTGACATTTTCTCAATCGGGACACAAGGGATAAAAACTTAGTAAGGGCCATAATTACCCCTTGCCAAGGGGAATTTTTTGACTGGAAAACCAATGTTCGCCGTTGGGGCAGCCAAGATCCCTTCAATGGAACCTGTGGCCAGAAAAATTGGAAAAACAGCCCTGGGGTTTCTCGCGAGTGCTATAAAGGAAATAGTCATTTTGATCGCCTACTCGTCCTAACTATGCCACGCACTCAACGTAACGATAATTTTATTGATAAATCCTTTACCGTCATGGCGGATATCATTTTAAAGATGCTCCCCGCCGATAAAAAAGCCAAGGAAGCCTTTGTTTATTATCGCGATGGGATGTCTGCCCAAGCTGACGGTGAATACGCCGAAGCCCTCGATAATTACTATGAAGCTTTAACATTAGAAGAGGATCCTAATGATCGCAGTTATATCCTCTACAATATCGGCATTATCCACGCTAGTAACGGCGAGCATCAAAAGGCCTTAGAATACTACGAAGAAGCTATCCAACTTAATCCCAGAATGCCCTCCGCCTTGAATAATATCGCTGTTATTTACCATTTTCAAGGGGAAAAAGCCAGAGAAGACGGACAACAGGCCGAAGCAGAAGCACTCTACGACAAAGCGGCAGAATACTGGAAACAAGCCATCCGATTAGCCCCCAATAACTACATTGAAGCCCAAAACTGGCTGAAAATTACCGGGCGCTCGGAAATTGATGTTTTCTTTTAAATTGAGGAGTCGCTCGTCGGTCGTTAGGAGACGGGAGACGGGAGACGGGAGATTATTTTTATTTATTCTCCCCACACTCCACACCCCACACCCTACACCCCACACTCCACACCCCACACCCTACACCCTACACCCTACACCCCATTTCTCCCATGATCGATCGAGCTACAGTTGAAAAAATCGCCCATTTAGCCCGTTTAGAGATTACCAACGCTGAAGAAGAACAATTTGCGGGGCAATTAAGCGGGATACTGGATTATTTCGAGCAGTTAAGCGAATTAGACACGGAAAATGTGCCACCCACCACGCGAGCGATCGAAATTCAAAATATTACTCGCGCTGATAGTAATAGACTTTATCGCGATCACGAGGTCTTAGTGCAGGAATCGCCGGCCCCGGAAGGAGATTATTTCCGGGTTCCCCGTATTCTCAACAGCGACGAAGAGTGAATCAGTGAGCAGTTGATCACTGACTTAGATGCCATCTAGGATTTTTGCTGCTATCTTGGACTAAGATCAGACCTAGCAATGGAGACATAATATAATGATCGCAGCCCAAGATGTGGCACCATTTCAGCTTATTTCGAGCGTAGAATCGGCGGCAACAGAATTTAGGCCCTGGGGTTCCTTCACCACCCTAGAAGAGGGTCCCGGTTATAAAATCAAGCGGATTGAAGTGAATCCGGGTCATCGTCTCAGTTTACAGATGCACTACCATCGCAGTGAACATTGGATTGTCGTTTCGGGGACGGCAAAAGTCACCTGTGGAGATAACGAGGAAATTCTCGGTGCTAATCAGTCCACCTATGTGCCGCAGTGTACCGCTCACCGTCTGGAAAACCCCGGGGTAATCAAATTGGTATTAATTGAAGTGCAGAATGGGGAATATTTAGGAGAGGATGATATAGTGCGTTTTCAGGATGATTATGCTCGTCACCAGAGCTAAGACTGCTTTTAGGGGGACAGAAAGGCAAGAAACTATATTTTCGCTCCAAAAACCTTTTTAGTTTAGTCTGTCTGACTGTCTTCCCTGCTGTCAAGGCTTGTCAATTTCTAGAAAAATTTTCTTTTCGGGCCAGGTAGCGGTTTTCCTCATGGGCAGAAAAATAAACTTCCCCTAGACCCTGTGTGGGAAGCTTGAGGAAAGCTGGGCTAGGGGAAATAATTTATTCCTTTGCTGGATTAACTTTAGCATATAACTCTCATTTGTCAGGACTATAACAGCCGGATGTCAATTCTGTGACAAGTGCGAGTTTTCAGTTTACTGATTGCTGGTGACTGATTACTGGTTACTGTCGTCCACCTATTTTCTGAGAATTCTAGAGGTACTTGTAAAGATTTGTTACAAAGAGACGCGGAAAAATCTGAGGACAGGGAGACAAGAAAGGATTATCGACGGGGATCAAGGATTTTAGTAGGAAACTGGATTGGGGATCAAGGGAAACCGATTGTAAAGTTTTCGATACCTCTTGGCGATTTTTGTAATAGTTCGATACATATAACATAGATGATCGGCGATGATTGTAAATTTATATTGCGAATAGCTCATTTTCTTCGGTGTTTTTCCTATACTGGTTTTCATCAACTTTGAGCCGACGTGCAGAAAAGTTAGACCACCAAGTTTGTAAGAGGTCAGGAAGATGCAATTAACCGCAAGAAATAACTGGGGCCACGTTTCTTTAGCAATGCTAAAAAGCTTTCTTCTCTGGAGTTTCGTCCTCACTGTCTGTTTATTAGTAGTGGGATTTCCTTTAGTAGTATTAATGATGACAGTGGGGGCATTGTCTGCGATTATCTTACAGTCAGTTTTACCGGTTAGTTCCGTGCTTTTAGTGGCAGGAATTATTATTGGTATTAACATTTTGGCTATCCTAATTATTGCCGCTTTGTTAGCAGCAAAAGGTGTTCATCCCCATGAAGTTAGCTGGCTGCACTGGTTACACGGTGAGGTAAAAACCTCTCATCAAGCTGTTTATGCTTCTTGTCCCCTAACTTGCGGGATGATTCATTAAATCTGATTCTCTTACAGCGGAATTGCTTACCTTTTTTCTATTTAGATTTATTTAAGTTTTCAACTGCCTTATCGGTTGATTATACACACTCCAAGCTAGTGCAACCCGGTGAAACCGGGTTTTTTCATTGTTATTGAGCTAAAGCAGTTATCTGAATGGTGAGGTACGAAGTTTTCGTTTTGGGGGGTAGGTCTTCAATCAAATTAGGTTAAACTTCATCTATTATGAGAAAAGCTGTGACTGAATATTAGGAAGATAGGGAGATGAGAGCTTTTTTGCTGTGATCGGTAAACAGTGATTAGTGAACTGAAAACTCACATCTGATAACTGATAACTGATAACTGATAACTGATAACTAACTGGTATAATGGGCGAGAAAACCGGAAAAAATCGATGTCTAGCCTTCCAGAAACCGACAATCCCAGTTACAAGGCCATCTTAGCGGCATTAAACCATTTAATCAGCGTTGTTGCCCGTTTACGAGACCCAGAAAGCGGCTGTCCTTGGGATTTAGCGCAAACCCCGGAAACCCTAATTCCCTACGTTATCGAGGAAGCTTATGAGGTGGTAGCAGCGATTAAAAGTGGTGATAAAACTGCCATTGCCGAGGAATTAGGCGATTTACTGCTACAGGTGGTTTTACAAGCTCAAATTGCCAGTGATGAGGGTAATTTTAGCCTAGAAGAAGTGGCTAGGGGCATCACTGATAAATTAATTCGTCGTCATCCCCACGTTTTTGGGGAGCTATCCCTAGAAAATCCCGAACAGGTGCGTCAAAATTGGGAGAAAATCAAAGCTGAGGAAAAAAATGACCCGACTATTAGCGGCAAATTAACCCGTTATGCCCAAACTTTACCACCCTTGATCGGGGCGATGAAAATTTCTCGGCAAGCAGCGCGAGTCGGTTTTGATTGGGAAAATATCGCGGGAGTCTGGGAAAAATTTGGCGAAGAGTTGGCAGAATGGCAAGAGTCCCTAGAATCGGGCGATAAAGAGCATCAACAGGCCGAATTAGGCGATTTACTCTTTACTATTGTCAATCTTGCTCGCTGGTATGATTTAGACCCCAGTATCGCTTTACAAGAGACTAATCTGCGTTTTATTCAACGTTTTTCCCTAGTGGAATCCGTGGCAGAAAAGCCTCTCCATGACTATACACTAGAGGAATTAACAGTTTTTTGGCAGCAAGCGAAAGCTAAGTTAAACCAACCATCATCTGGGCAATAATGCAAGAGCAAGAAATTAATAAGGACAAATCCAAGAGTTTTTGGGCTTCTATTCGAGAAAATCTGCAAATTATCACTATAGCTTTAGTTTTAGCCCTATTGATCCGCACTTTTGTGGCTGAACCTCGTTTTATCCCCTCTGATTCTATGTTACCCACTTTAGAACAGGGCGATCGCTTAGTGGTGGAAAAACTTTCCTACGATTTCCATCCCCCTCGACGGGGGGATATCGTCGTCTTTGAACCGCCGGCACAATTACAATTACAGGGATATCAAAAGGACCAAGCTTTTATTAAAAGAGTGATTGCCACCCCAGGGGATGTGATTGCTGTCAAGGAGGGCAAAATTTATCTGAATAATCAACCCTTGGCAGAGGATTATATTCTAGAATCCCCTCAATATAATTTAATGCCTTTGCTCGTGCCAGAAAATAACTTATTTGTCATGGGAGATAATCGCAATAATAGCAATGACTCCCATATCTGGGGGTTTTTACCGGAAAATAACGTGATTGGTAGGGCGGTTTTTCGCTTTTTTCCTTTTAATCGTTTGGGGATTTTAGGGGGGGAATAGCTAACAGGAATTTTTAGTCCTGAGAATGTTGAACAATTAAGACGGAACAGGGGGCATGATGGAGAACATAATTACTCACACTACCTAAGAATAACTCTCCTAGACCCGATCGCCCACGCCGACCGATAACAATTAAATCAATATTTTCCTCTCGCGCCACTTTACAGATAGTTTTGGCGGCATGACCATAAATTTGCCGGTATTCTCCCTTTACACCCATTTCTCCCGCTTGATTAGCTCTTTTTTGCAACATTGCCAACCCTTTCTGCTCAAATTCTTCCCATTGTTGCCGCCAAAAATCGAGAGTCAGATCATTGCCCTGGGCGGGGTAAATATCGGCTAAGTTGGGTGGAATCGGTAAAGGGCTATAATCTTCTTCAGGGGAAAGGACGTGCAGTAGTAGGAGGTTAGCTTCATACTTACTGGCTAAGGATACAGCCTGTTTAAAGACACTCTCCCCCATCTCTGACAAATCTACTGCTATCAAGATTTTTTGATACATTTTTCAGCCTCTGCAACCATGCCTTATTTAACGGAATCCGACGCTATTAGGAATGCGATCGATCACTTTTGCCATTTTCCCATTCTTTGGTTAGATACGGAAGTAGCCGATTACGATAGCAAGACTCCCCGTTTGTCTCTGATTCAAATTCTTGCTGATTCCACGGACTTAACGGGTGAGCGGGTGACAATTTTGGATGTTCTCGATCGACCGGACCTGATCGATTATTTTATCACTAAAATCCTGTTGGTTGACCGGATAGAAAAGGTTTTGCACAATGCTACTTATGATTGTAAATTTTTGGGCGGTAAAAGCAAAGTTAAAAAAATTACCTGTACCCTAGAGTTAGCTAAAAAGGTTCCCTACTATATTGCTCCCTTACCCAATTATCAACTGAAAACGCTGGCTGAATTAGGTTATACTTGATATTTATGAGAAAGGCTGTAATAGCTAGAAAAAATTGCTTGCGGGGATAATCTAAATGACTGTAAAGATCGCTTATCTGGGGCCAGTGGGAACCTATTCAGAAACAGCCGCTTTAGCATTTGCTAACAGTTTACCACCCCAGCCTCATCAATTAATACCCTATCCTAGCATTGCCCTGGCCCTGCGATCGGTTGTCCAAAATCAGGCCGATTTAGCAGTGGTTCCGGTGGAAAATTCCACCGAAGGAAGTGTGGTAATGACTCTTGATGCTTTATGGCAATTACCCAGGTTACAGATTCAACAAGAATTAGTTTTACCGATTTCCCATGCACTTCTATCTCCTCAACAATCGCTAACAGAAATTAAAACCGTTTATTCCCATCCCCAAGCTTTAGCTCAATGTCAAAAATGGCTAGAAAATAATTTACCTAACGTGCCGATTATTCCCACCAATTCTACCACAGAAGCGATTCAAATTCTCGATCGAGAGGCTAATTCGGCCGCTATTGCTTCCCCCCGAGCAGCAAAACTCTATCATGTACCAATATTAACACAGCCAATTAATGATTATCCCGATAATTGTACCCGTTTTTGGGTAATGGCTTTAACTTCCTATCCTCAAGGAGAGCGAATGTCCCTCGCTTTTCAAGTTTTAGATCAACCCGGTGCTTTAGTCAAACCTTTAGAAGTTTTTGCCAAACGTCAGCTTAATTTATCTCGGATTGAATCGCGACCAACTAAACGATCTTTAGGGGAATACATATTTTTTATTGATCTAGAAATTAATCTGGATCAACAGCATTTAATCGCAGAAACTTTAGAAGAATTAACAAATTATACCGATGCGATAGAGGTTTTTGGTGCTTATCAGGTGGTTAATTTACCCGTAGAAAGTTTAGAGGAATTATAAACTAAATTCCTCATAAATTACAGTAGTTAAATAGAGATATTTTAGCTTTTAAGAGAAGGAAGAATCGGCAAAGATGAGTTTTCCTCTGGTGGAGTAAAATCAAGCTTTCTTTCCCCCACCAGAGGAAGAATAATTTCTACAGTTGTTCCTAAACCTTGACCTTGACTAGAGATAGTAATATCTCCCCCCATTATTTTCATAAAATTCTTAGAAATAGCTAATCCTAAACCCGTACCGCTAAATTTTCTAGTTGTGGAACCATCAATCATCACAAAAGGACGGAATAATTTTAATTGCTGCTGGGGGTCGATACCGATTCCTGTATCGATTATAGTGATAATAGCCTGTGGATATTCTAAGTGAGTTATCAGAGAAATAGTTCCCGTCTCGGTAAATTTAATTGAGTTAGAAATAACATTCAAAATTACCTGTTTTAATTTAGTGGGATCAGCATAGACTATCGGATTTTCTGGACAGAAAAGCAAATTTAATTTTAAGTGCTTACCCTGCAGCGATGCTGTTTGTAAATTAATAACTTCATTGATAATTTGGTGTAAATCTACTGGTTCAGGATTAACGGAAAGTTTGCCTGCTTCTATTTTAGCAATACTGAGAATATCATCAATAATTTCCAAAAGATGTACGGCTGCCTTATCCGCTTGTTGCAAATATTCTTTTTCCTCCTCTTCACTGTTACAAAATCCATCCATAACGCAACGAATTGAGCCAATAATACCATTGAGAGGGGTGCGTAATTCGTGGGAAGTATTCGCCAAAAATTGGTTTTTTAATTGATTAGCATTTTCCGCTTCTTGCCAACTCTTAACTATTTCCTCTCCCCAAAGACGTAAACGTTCGAGCATTTCCTCTAGGGACGAGGCTAACTGATTAATTTCTCTAATATTAAAATTTTGTGGTCTAATCTTTTGGGAAGGAATTTTCTGAATATTTAAGGCATAATCTCGCAGTTTTTCTAAAGGTCTAGCTAAATCCCTAGCAATAAGTACAATAGCTACTAAATAAGCTAATAATAAACCAGAAATTAGATAAAAAATTGCCTCCCAAATTTGTTGTAGAGGAGCCAGAGCTTGGGAGAGAGAACTAATGGCTAAAACTACCCATTTTTGGGATGATTCTCCCGTAACTGGACTGGGGAGGGAACTGTAACCAGCGACTAATTCTTTGCCATATTTCTCGAAAGAAAATAAATGGAGAAATCTCCGTCGACCTCTAACAGCATTATCGATGATCAGATTGAGACGTTCCGCATCAGCTTCTTGACTGATATGGCTACCAATGCGATGAAAATAGGGATGAGCGAGAATAATGCCATTTTCAGAAATAACCACGGGATAACCTGACAAAGAACCGCGTAAAACCTTCTCACCATAAAGTAGAGAAGTTTGTAAAATCAGACCAGATTGTAATTGTCCTTGATTGTCGTAGATGGGAACGGCAAAGACTAATTCTAATTGACGATTGTTATGGGGAGATTTAATTAGAAATTTTCTAGGTAAACTTTTAACTAAAATATTCTCGATATTCCTGGCAAAGCTATTTTGTTTTTCTGCCCATCTTTCCAGAGGCAAAATTTTGAGGGTTTCTGGTTCACAGGCTCGATTTAATAAAGGTTTCTTGGTCTTAATATCAATTAATTCCACACAGTTAATCTGATTAGGAAGCATCGCTGTTAATTGTTGTAAAAAAGCTTCTTTTTCGGCTAAGGTTCCCTGTTTTAAAACCAGACTTTCCCCCGCAGTGATCAGATTGGCCCGCAAAAGTTGAATTGATTGCTCAATATTGTCTGCTTTTCTGATGGCACTTTCGGTGAGATTTTGACGGGCCGTTTCCAAAAAAGCCGATCGCGCCTTACGATAGGTAACATAAACCCCCATTAGTAGTACAGGAACACTAACCAGGAGTAAGCGAGAGAGCAGAATACGACGAAAGGAGGATTGACCGATAGACATGGGCGGAAATTGGTTTGATTCTTGCTATCAAACTCCAGACTATACTAGCCTATTCACCAATCGGACCTGGTGATATCCCTCATCATTTACTATGAATCATCCTCACACCACCGTTATTTTAGCCATGAGTGCCGATGGTAAAATTGCCGACACCTACCAGTCAGCGGCCAGATTTGCCTCTGCTACCGATAAAATGCGTCTAGAACAACATTTATCCCGCATGGATGCCGCTTTATTCGGTGCTAACACCCTGCGCGCTTATCACACCAGTCTTCCTATCCGTCATGGCGATTTTCTCGCTTATCGTCAACAACGGGGATTATCCCCGCAGCCGATACAGATCGTTTGTTCTCATTCGGGACTGCTTGATCCCCAGATGAAATTTTTTCAGCAGCCTTTTCCTCGCTGGTTAATCACGGCAGCGGAAAAAGTGGTGGCATGGGAAAATCGGGGTTTATTTGAGCTTGTCTTAGTCTGCGGTGATTGGAAGGCTATTTTTAGTCAATTTACCGCCCTAGGTATCAAAAAACTGGCGATTCTGGGAGGAGGTGAATTAATTGCCTCTCTTTTAGCTGAAGATTTAATCGATGAAATCTATCTAACCATTTGTCCTTTGCTGTTAGGAGGCAATAAAGCGGCAACTCCCCTGGGAGGAACTGGATTTCTGGCAGATTCTGCCAGAAAATTACGACTTTTGAGCGTGGAAACCGTGGAAGCCGAAATTTTCCTACATTATTCCCTTGAACGAGATTGCCACAAATCTCAAAACTAGATTACCTTAAATAGGGTCTGCTGAAAAAGTTTGTTGGTGGGGGCAGGGTGTGGGGTGTAGGGTGTAGGGTGTAGGGTTTTACTGATTTTGAGATACTCAGTTACCTAATTTTCAGGGAAAAAGTCCCGGAATTTTACCCCTGATCACTCCCAGTCCGGTACTTTTTGATTGACAAAAAGTCTAAAAGTCTTACCCAACAAGGGTTTTAGATTTATTCAGCAAACCTTAAATAAAAAGGTTGACTTATCTTGTCCCATGGTAGAACAGCTTAAACCACAATATTCTGTCGCTTGGATTGATAAAATGAGTGAGATTTCCCAACAAAAATGGGATGCTCTCGCTCAACCCCTAACTACTCCCTTTCTAGAGTGGGAATGGTTACATAATATCGAAACTTCTGGCAGCGCTACGGGACGGACGGGGTGGCAACCTGCTCATCTAACAGTTTGGTGCGGTGCTGAGTTAATTGCCGCCGCTCCTTTGTATATTAAAAGTCATAGTTACGGTGAATTTGTCTTTGACCACCAATGGGCAGATCTTTCCCATCGTTTGGGGATTAGGTACTATCCGAAACTGTTAGGAATGACCCCTTTTACTCCGGCGGTAGGTTATCGTTTTTTAATTGCTCCGGGGGAAAATGAACTGGAAATTACTGCTTTAATGATAGCGGCTATTGATCATTTTTGTGATCAAAATAATCTGTCGGGTTGTCATTTTCTTTTTGTGGATCCCCAATGGCGAATTTTAATGGAAAATTTGGGCTTTACTCCCTGGTTACACCATAGTTATATCTGGAATAACAAGGGTTTTCAAAGTTTTGAAGATTATCTGACGGTTTTTAATGCTAATCAACGCCGCAATATTAAACGGGAACGGAAAGCGGTTACTAATGCGGGGTTAATTATTAAAACTCTGGCTGCCGAAGAAATTCCCCATCATTTATTCCCGTTAATTTATCGGTTTTATAGCAGTACCTGTGATAAATTTTACTGGGGAAGTAAATATCTGACACAGAAATTTTTTGAACAATTATATCCGAATTATCGTCAGCGAGTGGTTTTGATTACTGCCTACCAAAATGAAAAGGATACTAAACCGGTGGGTTTATCTTTTTGTATTCGCAAAGATACTAATCTTTATGGTCGTTACTGGGGCAGTTTTCAAGAGTATGACTGTTTACATTTTGAAGCTTGTTACTATCAACCGATCGATTGGGCAATTAGTCAAGGTATTACCATGTTTGACCCGGGTGCGGGAGGACAACATAAAAAAAGACGGGGTTTTCCTGCCACTGCTAATCATAGTTTACACCGTTTTTATCATGGCAAAATGACTCAAATTCTCCGCAATTATATCCAAGAAATTAATCAAATGGAACAGGAAGAAATTGATGCAATCAATCAAGATTTACCCTTTTCTAAGAGAGAAATTGAGTTGAACGAGTAATTTAGATAGGGTTTGTCCTTGGGTGCAATCAACTATGAATACGAGGTTCCGGGTGCAGAGTAGTGAGAATTTCACTTTCGATCGCCGCTAGGGTTTCTAAACGTTGCTCGATCACTGTCCGTTCAAAATAATCCGCTGCTAATAGCCAATAAATACCATAATGACGCGCTTCGGAAGCCATTAAACCGTGATAAAATTTGCCTAAATCGGGATCAGGACAATATTCTCCCAATAAACCTAATCTTTCGTGGGAACGCGCCTCAATTAAAGCTGATATTAACAGAGAATCCAAAAGGCGATCGGGTTCTTGGTGACGAATCTGGGCCTTCAATTTAGCACCATAGGGGGGAGAATTTAAGGGAGCGAGGGGAATTCCCCATTTATCTAACCATTGATTGACCTGTTCAAAATGTTCTAATTCCTCTTGTGCGATCGCTGTTAATTTCCGCACGAGGGAAGCGTAGGAAGGATAACGAAACATGAGATTTAAGGCCACTCCTGCCGCTTTTCGCTCACAATGGGAATGATCGAGCAGAATAATCCCTAAATTATTAATTGCCTGTTCTATCCAATCCTCAGAGGTGGCACTGACTAATAAATTAATCTTTCCCATCGTCGCTGATTCCAATTTGCTGCCTCTTTCACCCTAACCCAAAAAGTCGAACAACACCAGTCAAAAACTAAGGACACGGCTTCTGTGATAGCCTAGATGATTGGTGAAGCATAAACACGGCCAATCAATCAGATGGATTTTTTACTTGAAGTCGGTACAGAAGAACTACCCGCAGATTTTGTCGATAGCGCGATCGCACAATTGCAGGAAAGAGTTAGCAAGAGTTTAGAGACGGAATCTCTGGACGCTACTGCTATTCAAGTTTACGGAACCCCGCGCCGTTTGGCCGTGTTAATCACAGGATTACCAAGGGAGCAAGAGGCTCGCAGCGAGGAGATCAAAGGACCGCCAGTTAGTGCCGCCTACAAAAATGGCCAAATTACCCCCGCTGGTGAGGGTTTTGCTCGAAAACAGGGAGTTAGCACCGACGCTTTCTCCATTCGTGCCACAGACAAAGGAGAATTTGTCTATATTGAAAAAACGATTCCGGGTCGTCAAACAGCCGAGATTTTAACTGAATTAATTCCCCAATGGATTACCCGTTTGGAAGGAAGACGTTTTATGCGTTGGGGAGATGGAGACTTAAGATTTCCCCGGCCAATTCGTTGGTTATTAACTTTAGTGGATGGGGAAGTTTTGCCCCTAGAATTAATTAATGGCTCTACCACTTTAACCAGCGATCGCTTAACTTTTGGTCATCGCATTCTACACCCGCAATCCCTAGCCATTAGTCACCCCCAAGCATATTTAACCAGTTTGCGATCAATTTTTGTGGAAGCGGATACGCAAGTGCGTCAACAGATAATTACTGATCAGATTACCACCCTAGCCAAAAAGCTGGAGGGAGTGGCAGAAATTCCCGCAGATTTATTGGCAGAAGTGACTAACTTAGTCGAATATCCCACGGCAATTGTCGGCAAATTTGACGATGAATTTCTGGAATTACCCCCAGAAGTAATTATTACCGTGATGGTGACACATCAGCGTTATTTCCCGGTGAAAACTCCCCAGGGTTTGTCACCCTATTTCATCACTATTTCCAATGGCGATCCCCAGAAATCTGAGATTATCTCCGCAGGAAATGAAAGGGTTATCCGCGCACGGTTAGCCGATGCCAGATTTTTCTATACTGCCGATTGTGATGAACCCTTAGATAGTTTTCTTCCCCAACTGGAAACCGTCACTTTCCAAGAAGAATTGGGAACCATGCGCGATAAAGTCGATCGGATTATGGAAATTGCCCAGATGATTGTCGAACAGTTAAATCTCGATGAACAAAGTCGCAGTGATATAGAGTCCACTGCCATGCTTTGTAAAGCGGATTTAGTTACCCAAATGGTCTATGAATTTCCAGAATTACAGGGAGTAATGGCCGAAAAATATGCTTTAATTAGTGGTGAATCGGCTATAGTTGCCCGGGGCATTTTTGAACATTATCTGCCTCGCAATGCCGGGGATTTACTCCCGGAAACAATCACTGGTCAAGTGGTGGGAATTGCTGATCGCTTGGATACTTTAGTCGGTATTTTTGGACTGGGAATGCTGCCCACTGGTTCCTCAGATCCCTTCGCTCTCCGTCGGGCTGCCAATGCAATAATTAGTATTATCTGGTCAGCCAATTTTAATATCAATCTTTTGGCATTAATTGAGCAGATAGCTAAGGATTTTGTTACCTGTCATCCCGATAAACCCAACCCAGCAAATCTGATTAAAGATTTCTTTTTACAACGTCTGCAAACTCTCTTAATTGATGATTTGAGGATAGATTATGATCTCGTTAATGCAGTTTTAGGGGAAAACGATCCAGAGTATAAGTCTCGCGCTTTAGAAAATTTATTAGATACCCGTGAACGCGCTCGCTTTTTATCCCAAATTCGTCAGGATGGTCAGTTAGCCAACATCTATGAAACCGTCAATCGCTCGACCCGTTTAGCACAAAAAGGAGATTTAGATACAACTACCCTAGAAGCCAAGGGAATCATCAATACGGAGTTATTTGAACAATCCTCCGAACCAGCATTTTATGACGCTTTAATTGCCCTAATTCCCGAAACTATCAGCGCAAGAGAGCAAAGAGATTATCAGCGTCTCGTCACTGCTTTAACGGCAATTTCTCCCGTGGTGGCTGACTTTTTTGATGGCGAAAATAGTGTGTTAGTCATGGCAGAAAAAGAACCCGTCCGTCGCAATCGTTTAAATCTCTTGGGTTTACTGCGAAATCACGCCCGAGTCCTAGCAGATTTTGGCGCAATTGTCAAGGGATAATTCAGTTATCAGTTATTTGAGTTTTCAGTTATCAGTTATCAGATTTGAGTTTTCAGTTCACTGATTACTGTTCACTCAAAACACTTCCTAATTCATAATTCATAATTCATAATTCATAATTCATAATTCATAATTCATAATTCCCCACTGATAACTGAAATGGCCGATTTTGAACTACAGCAACAGGTCAAAAGATTACATCGACTGACGGTATGGGGTCGTTGGTTATTTGTGTTGGGTTGTTGGTTAGTGATTGGTTCGGCGAGTTTATGGGTTTTATGGGATGATATAGCCTTAATGCGGCAGTATTTTACTTGGACAGCCCTTAGATACGCTTTAGCTTTCAATTACTGGCCTTCTATCGGTCTAGCCTTTTGTCTTGCCATTACAGGAGCAGTGTTAGTCTGGCAAAGTCGCAACATTATTTTAGGACTTTCCCCCAGAGAAAAACTGCGCTTAGAGCAACGGGTGCAGAAAATTCAGGCCAAAGGGCCGGGTCATCCCCTCTGGCGCTGGATCTTAAAAAGCAGGGAAAAAGACTTACAATGATAAAGCTTTGCTGAAAGCTGACGGCTAGAACCCCCACTAGATATAATTCTTTACGCAACAACTCTTGACTTTTGAATCCACTTATGACCGTGACTCCCCAAGCTCCTCCGAAAACTCGCCGCGTGGTTTTTCCCTTCACCGCTATTGTCGGCCAGGAAGAAATGAAATTATCCCTAATGCTCAACGTCATCGACCCCAAAATTGGCGGGGTGATGATTATGGGAGATCGAGGTACGGGAAAATCGACCACAATTAGGGCTTTAGCCGACCTTTTACCAGAAATTGACGTAGTTGCTAACGATCCCTTTAATTCTGACCCCAATGATCCCGATTTAATGAGCGATGAGGTGCGGCAAAGGGTGGACGAGGCCATTCCCTTGACCATTGCCAAGAAAAAAGTCACTATGGTAGATTTGCCCCTCGGTGCGACGGAGGATCGGGTCTGTGGCACGATTGACATCGAAAAGGCCCTGTCAGAAGGGGTAAAAGCTTTTGAACCCGGTTTGCTGGCCAAAGCTAATCGCGGCATTCTCTATGTGGATGAAGTCAATTTACTTGACGACCACCTCGTCGATGTGCTATTAGATTCGGCCGCTAGTGGTTGGAATACGGTGGAACGGGAAGGAATTTCCATCCGTCACCCGGCCCGGTTTGTTTTGGTGGGATCGGGCAACCCAGAAGAGGGAGAATTGCGCCCACAACTGCTCGATCGCTTCGGAATGCACGCCGAGATTCACACCGTCAAAGAACCACCTCTACGGGTCAAAATCGTGGAACAGCGTGCGGAATTTGATGGCAATCCGATCTCGTTTTTAGAGAAATACAACTTAGAACAGGAAGAACTGCAAAGAAAGCTCGTGGAGGCCCAAAATCTTTTGCCTTCCGTGGAGCTTGATTATGAGCTGCGGGTGAAAATTTCCGAGGTTTGTTCCGAGTTGGACGTGGATGGATTGCGCGGCGATATCGTTACCAATCGCGCCGCTAAAGCTCTGGCCGCTTTGGAAGGACGGACCACTGTGACGGTAGATGATATCCGTCGGGTAATTGTTCTCTGTTTACGTCACCGTTTGCGGAAAGATCCGCTAGAATCGATCGATTCTGGTTATAAAGTCTTGAAAGCTTTTAATCGCGTCTTTGGATTAGAGGAAAATTCCTAAACCCCACTTCACCCTCTCCCCGAAGAGAGGGTTTTTTAGGCTCTTCGTTACTTGTTATGGTTCGATAGGGTGGCATAAATAAACTAAATCCTTATCTGGCAAGAGATTTAATTGATTAGTTCGCTCTAGATCAAAAACAATTGACAAAAATCGCCAAACGTTTTTCTCTATAAGGGTTCCGTCCCTTATAACCCGCGTACATTGCATAACACAAACCGAAGAACCGTTTTTTAATAGCCAAAAGTGATGAAAGCATTATTTTGACCAATAACTGGGAGAATTTTAATCGCTTTTTTGCTTTTTACCTTTTACTTAGATATTACAGCCTTTCTCGTAAAGATAAAGTATAATCTGACAGGGCATAGTCTCGGAGTCGACCGTCTCCCCAAAACGAAAACTTCGTATCTCACCATTAAGATAACTGCTATATGTCTCGTCCTGTTGTTTATTTTGCCGTTACTAATCATGGTTTTGGCCATGCCGTCCGCAGTGCTTCGGTAGTAGCTAATATTATTGAACTTAATCCCGAAATTTTGCCGATATTAGTCACCACGGCCCCGCGCTGGTTATTAGATTCCTATATATCCGGAGAATATATTCAAAGACATCGGGGGTTTGATGTGGGGGTAATCCAATCGGATAGTTTAACGATGGATAAATTAGCTACTAAAGAAAAATTAGAACAAATAATTGCTCAATCAAGGGCAATTATTGCCAGTGAAGTTAATTTTATTAAAACTAATCGTGTGGGTTTAGTTGTAGCCGATTTACCGCCTTTAGCGGCACTAATTGCCAAAAGTGCGGGGCTTCCTTGTTGGATGATCGGTAACTTTGGCTGGGATTTTATCTATCGTGATTGGGGTGAAGAATTTGCCAGTATTAGTGATTGGATCAGTCGTTGTTATAATCAATGTGATCGCTTATTTAAACTGCCTTTAGCAGAAGCGATGACAGCATTTCCTCACATTACAGAAGCAAATTTAACCGGGGGTACACCCCGCTACAGTGAAGAACAATTGCGACAGGAGTTTAAGCTAAATGCCCCTAAAGAAAAAACTATTTTATTGAGTTTTGGGGGGTTAGGATTAGAAGCAATTCCATATAATAATCTCGCCAGTTTTCCCGATTGGCAATTTATCACTTTTGAAAAAAACGCGCCCGAATTGCCCAATTTAGTCCGCTTACAGGATAAACTAGATCGGAGCTATCGTCCCGTGGATTTTATGCCCCTGTGCGATCGAATTATTTCCAAACCGGGATATAGTACCTTTGCCGAGGCTTTAAAATTAGAGGTGCCGATTGTTTCCCTAATTCGAGAAGGTTTCGCCGAATCAGCGATTTTATTGGCTGGAATCCAAGATTATAGTTATCATCAAATTATTAGCAGTGAAGAATTTTTTCAAGGTAATTGGGACTTTTTACGCCAAGCCCCCCAACCGCCACGATTAAAGGTTAAACTGCCTAAAGATGGTGCAGAATCGATAGCGAGAGCTATCGTAGAATACTTTGAGAGGTAATAGTAATGATTAACTTAGCCAATTTAACCTCTGATTATTAAGTAGGTAGGCATTAAAAATTATCAGACACCCCCCTTATCAAGGGGGGATTAAGGTTAGGGGCAGGGTAGCTCAGAGGCAAAATCCATCTTCAATTTAATTATAACTACTTAGGGTCTGCTGAAAAAGTTTTTCCTGGGGGTAGGAGTCAGGAGTCTCCGAGTCAGTAGCCGGTCGTTTCAGGCTTTGTTGCCCTTGTTTTTTGTACCAAGCGATGTACTACAAGAAGGATAATGCAAGGTTTGTGAAAGTCCCAATCCTATTTTCGCAGCATGAACATCGGACTTTAACAGGTCAAAAGCTTTATTTTAAAAGGGTTTTACCATTATTCAGCAGACCCTACTTACTTAAGTTAATTTCCTCCAAATTTTTGCGGCTCTCTTGTCTTTTTTGTGATAGGTTTTAGCGCTCGAATCTGTCTTCCTCTCTCTGTCCTTTGTACCTTTGTGGTTTATCCCCAAGAGAGCCTTTTTCCAGTCTATCCCTTCGGTGAGAAAAATAAGAGCGGAAACCACAGTTGATGAAGAATATCTTCATTAATCCGACGTACGGCTAACCATTCCAACATATTAGAACGATGGCAGGTGGCCACTGCGATCGCACTGATATCATTTTCTTCTGCTGCCGTCAAAACTTCTAATACAGGTGTTCCTGATCGCACTTGGCTCTTTACTTGCAAACCGAGTTTTTCTAGTCGCGCTTGCACCGCTTCTAATTCCCGACGAGCATCATTAAAACGGTATTCGGTGACACCGGGATCGCGACTGATATTTTCTACTACCCGGAGGAGAAGACATTGCTCAAAAGAGCCGGGGGCGCGGATTTGAGCGTATTTTTCTATCTGTTCAATTAGATAAATTGCGTCGGGACTGCCATCGTAGGGAATTAATAAATGTTTCCAGAGATGCTGACAGCGCAGGGCCAATTCATCGTGAGTATAAACTGATAATAATTGCGGTCGGAAAATCAGCAGCGGAATATCGGTAATACCTGCGATCGCTAAACTGGTACTACCGAATAATTTTTCTTGGACAGCACCGCGCATGGGATTTCCCATCAAAATCACGTCAATAGAGTGATTAGCGAGGATTTCCCGCACGGCATCCACGGGACGACGGTTAGAGATTTCGACAATAACTGTCATACCGTCGGGAATATTTGCTAAAGCTGGAGATAATTTTTCTTTGGCCGCGTCAATTTTTGCTTGATCTACGGCAGCTAGGGTGGGTTGTTCCCAAACCGGAATACTGTGGAGGAAGATAACTTGTTTTAAGCCGCTCAGGGCTAAGTGTGGCACACAATGGACAAGACGATGGAGACCATCGAAAAGATCTGTACAGATCAAAGCGCGCTCGAACATAAATTAACCCCCAGCAGTTCGGTTATTCTTCCCTAAGAATAGCTAAAAAGGTGAAGAAATGCGCCCCGCATCCCTAGCTCGTTTCCGGAGAAACCCAGCCGGAGAAAGAGGTCGCCCGAAGGGGTGAAATGAGTTACTGGGGGGCCCAGGGATTAGAATCTAGACCCCACTGGTGTTTGAGAAAAGCTTTGTACATATTTTCTCTGACCATCATTTGTTCGTAGAGCTTGATCAGGAAGTCCTGCGCTTGCTCCTGACTCATTTTTTCTACCTGAGTCTGAAAAGAACGAATGTTGAACTGTTGTTCTAAGGAAAGTTCGATCGGTTGAGACATGGTGTTCCTCCTCAATGAAGACAGTGGTTGATCACAAGCGAGATGGGTGATTGGTATCACCTCTTTTCTTTAACTAATGTAACAAATACTTGACAAAGTGTCAATGTATCTGTAGAGAGGGTTTTGCTTTCTCCCTCCTGTTAGCTAGGATACCCCGCCGCCAAAAGCAAAGAAGCATATAATGATACATTTAGCAAGAGTTTTCATAAAATTTTGCTTACTGTGAACAAATACTTAAGTAGTTATACTTAGGCAGCCCAGAGCGAGAGAAAATATTTGACAAATTGTGGAAACATTCTGTAATAATCGAAAAGAGCGACATAAATCGGGTAAGTTGAATGGTTAGGCCTGTTAAAAGCTAAAAACGTAACCCCTAGATTCCGTCCCTCTCGTTGAAATCGTTAAGGATAGTCAAAATTGACGGCCACAGCCGCTATCGTGCAGAAACTACAAGCTTATCGCTGGGAAATATCTTCCTTAGCTCTGTTTGCCTTAAAAAAATCAGCATACAGGCAGGGAATGTCGCACAAGTTTTTACATCACCCTATACTTGGAGGAATCCATCATGTCCGTTCGTCTATACGTTGGTAATTTGCCCAAAGAATCCGTCGAGCGCGAAAAATTACAGGCGCTTTTTGCCGATGAAGGGGATACGATCACCACTAAAGTCATCAAAGATCGCAAAACCGGCAAATGTCGCGGTTTTGCCTTCGTTACCGTCCCTAGCGATGAACTAGCTGACCAGTTTATCGAAAAATACAACGGTCAATCCTTCATGGAAAACCCGATCAAAATCGAGAAAGCTCTCCCCCGCAGCAAGGGAGGTAAAGAAGAAGGAGAAGAAGCAGACGGACCGGAGGCCAGCGTAGAAACCCCGGAAAAAGTCGAAAGACCGACTCCGAAACCGACGACGGCGGCACCGCGCAAATCCAGTGGTGGTGGTGGCGGCGGCGGCAAAAAACGCAAGGCTGAACGGGGTGGCAATAATGCCCCGAAAGTTACCAGCGATGGTGACGCTTTACAGCCAGATCCCCGTTGGGCCAATGAATTGGCTAAACTCAAGGAAATGTTAGCAGCTCAGGCCACTAATCCCTAATTCCATTGACAAGAGGGCAAGGGATAGCCGATAACTAAGAGGTTCAAAACATCGCTTTTAGGAGTGTGCATCATGACAGCAATCGATCCGGTCATTCTTATGAAACAGGAGGTCGGTAAGGCCGCCGCTAATCTAGTTCAATCTAATTCGGTCGTGGGATTGGGAACTGGTTCAACGACGGCCTACGCGATCGAATATCTCGGTGCTAGACTGCAAAGCGGGGAAATCAGCAATATTGTCGGGGTTCCTACTTCTTTTCAAGCGCAGGTTTTGGCCCGGAAGTACGGAATTCCCCTCACTACCCTCGATGTCATCGTGAAGATGGATATCGCCATCGATGGGGCCGATGAGGTGGATCCCCAGAAAAATCTGATTAAAGGCGGCGGTGCTGCCCATACTCAGGAGAAAATTGTCGATAGTCTCGCCGATATTTTTGTCGTGGTGGTGGATGGCAATAAGCTGGTGGATAAGTTGGGATCGACTTTTCTTTTGCCGGTGGAAGTGTTACCCATGGCCATGACTCCGGTAATGCGGAAATTAGAGGCCCTCGGTGGTAAACCTTCCCTGCGCATGGGGGTGAAAAAAGCCGGCCCCGTGGTCACAGATCAAGGCAATTTAGTTATCGATGTTAAATTTGATAGTATCGATGATCCGGCTGATTTGGAAAGAACTATTAATAATATGCCGGGGGTTTTAGAAAATGGTTTATTCGTCGGGGTTGCTGATCTGATTCTCGTCGGTGAAATTATCGACGGTAAGCCGGTAGTCCGCGAAATTAAGTAGGCTTAATTATTCTGAAGCTAATAGTGAAACAGGCCTGCCGCCTGTTTTATTAAGTAGTTAGGTGTTAAAAACTGTCAGATACCCCCCTTAATAAGGGTAGGGCTATTTCATTCTCAAGAAAAAAGGAGAAATACGGCGAGAAACGAAATTTTAGCGACCTAAAGACAATAATTGGGAGATGCTGATTAAGCTTTTCACCATCGACAATGTACCTCGTGCGAACAGGAAACGCTATAGTCAAGCTAGTTTTTGGAAAATGACGATCAAATATAGTCTGGAAAAATTAACTTTTGATTCAGCTTTTCGAGAATTTATTGAGTCACAAATTCAGAGCAATGATTAGCAAATTCTAACCCTCAATTGACTACATTTTGAACGAGTAGCGCAATTGCCTGTTCAGCATTTTAGTAGATATGTAGGGGGTAAGTTCGGTTATATTGCCGGCTCTTCTGGTTTCTGTAACGCCGCTAGAACCACTGAGAACAGAGGAGATCACTTTTGTGCAATTCCTGTGAAAGGTTGAATAAAACTATCCACACCGACAAAGGAGGTGAGGGGCGACCAGTTTAAAATATCCTCTAAAATTGATTGATAGCCCTGGACATTGGGATGAAGTCCATCTTCCATTAATCTTTCTTGGCACCACAGATCACCCCGGTTCATCCAGAGATCAAATAAATCGAGATAGGGAATATTTTGCTCTAGACAAGCTTGTTTAGTGGTTTCCTTAAAACTATACTGATCGCCATGGTTGAAGTAAAAGCAATCTAAAAAGGGCATTTTCCGCTCATCCACGGGAATCATACCTATAAACAAAACCGGGCAAAGAGAACGGGCCCGGCCGAGTAAATGTTCAATTTGAGTTTGAAAAAGATCGTGATCGGTATAAGTACGACCATCGGGCCGGCCTAAACGGGCTGTATCATTAACACCGACGGAGAGAAGAATCAGGTCGGGGAGACGATTGCGAATTTCCCCCCTGAGACGAAATTCCTGTTCTAAACGTTCGGACACTTGTACCACTCGATCGCCGCGAATCCCCAAATTATACAGGGCATGACCGGCACTTTCCATCCACAAACGACGTAGGCGCTCGGCCCAACCGCCACCCACGGGGTCGCCATAGCCATACACAAGGCTATCACCTAAAGCGACGATTTTGAGGGGATGGGTCATGATTAGGGCTTTGTCTTTAGTAGGTAAACGAGAAAGAGTTGGCATGATCGCTCGATCGAATAGGTTGTCCTTTACACTTATAAACGGATTTGGTTAAACTGTCCGTGTATTATACTACATTAAAAATTTTTTCCTGCCAGTTAACTTATCTGATATCAGCCAAGCACTGACACCGACCAGTATAAAGCAGCGCAGCCCGATGATCATTGCTTGCCTCCGAGTCATTTCCGGGCTAAATCTACTATAAAATTTATGGTTAAAACCTAGATAAATTGATGACTACTCGTTTACAACGCGCGGTTCAAGACCGAGAATTTTTGATTACAGCCGAGATTACTCCCCCGAAAGGGGGTAATACCAGTCATATGCTAGAAATGGCCCTCTGGCTAAAAAATCGCGTTCATGCAGCTAATATTACCGATGGCAGTCGCGCCGTAGTGCGGATGTCCTCTCTGGCTGCCTCCGCTATTCTCTATCAACACGACATCGAACCCATCTGTCAAATGGCCTGCCGCGATCGCAATGTGATCGGATTACAAGCAGATCTAATGGGCGCTCATGCTTTGGGATTGAGAAATATACTAGCTTTAACTGGAGATCCGGTCAAAGCAGGAGATCACCCCCAAGCTAGGGCAGTTTTTGACCTAGAATCGGTACGTTTGTTAAAATTAATCGATAAATTAAATAAAGGTTTTGACTTTAACGATAAATCTTTACCCGATGGCTCCCTAGAACTTTTTGCCGGGGCTGCCGTTGATGTGCAGTCAAAAAGTTGGTCTGGTCTTCAACGCCGTTTTGAGCGTAAAATCGAAGCGGGAGCGCAGTTTTTTCAAAGTCAATTAGTTACGGATTTCGAGTGTCTTGATAAGTTCATGCAGCAGGTGGCCTCGCTGGCCGATAAACCGATTCTAGCGGGGATTTTTCTGTTAAAATCAGCTAAAAACGCCGTATTTTTAAATAAAAATGTGCCGGGGGTACAAATTCCCGACCATATCATTCAAAGACTCGCCGATGCAGCCCATCCCCTCGAAGAAGGCATCAAAATCGCCGCCGAACAAATAAAATTAGCCCAGCAGTTATGCCAAGGTGTCCACATCATGGCGATTAAACGGGAGGATTTAGTCCCAAAAATTCTCGACGTGGCCGGTATCCCGCCAATACATAACTGAGATGAAAAGTCAATAGTTTTTATAAAAAATTAACTTTCATTTTGACTACTGGTCTTTTGACAAGAATTCTACCCCTAACCTAGGATGGTAAGGCTCAAAGCATCTTCGGGGTTAAACATGGATTCCAATCTAGGTCAAGAAAAAGAGAATAGTTGTGGTAATTCCGGACGAAAATGGTTGTCGATCGGTATTGCCCCCACTGGTATAATTTCTATTGGCATTGTTCCCATGGGCGTTATTTCCATCGGTATTGTTCCTATGGGAATAGTTTCCATTGGAACCGTGGCCATGGGGACAATTGCGGCCGGTTTTGTGTCCATGGGACTTTTCAGTATTGGCAGCGTTGGCATGGGATTAAATAACGGCCATTTTTCCAATCTTAATTCTCCCCCTGCTGAATCCCCCCATAAACATCATCAGCATTAAAATCAAGATTTGACCAGCAATCATGAACTATTCCATCCGTGCCGCCGTTGCTACCGATGTCAAGGCTATTTTTGACTTAATTGTCGCCTTAGCGGCCTATCAAGAACTCAGCCATTTAATGACAGGAAATAGTCAAGCTTTAGGGGAGCATTTATTCGGAGAAAAACCCTACATCGAAGCATTGGTGGCGGAAGTAGAGGGTAAAATAGTCGGTTTTGCCCTATTTTTTACTAACTATTCCACCTTTATAACTAAACCGGGGATTTACCTAGAAGATATCTTCGTTTTACCCGATTATCGCAGTCAAGGTATCGGGAAAGCTTTACTAATGGCTGTGGCTAAAATTGCCGTCGCTAGGGATGCGGGACTTTTAGAATGGACTGTCTTAGAGTGGAATCAACTGGCGATCGATTTTTATGGAAAAATGGGGGCTAAGGTCTTCCAAGAGTGGCAAATTTGTCGTCTTACCGGGACAGCTTTAACCCAATTGGGTAATAGTGATAAATAAGTCAGTCCCGATGCAACAAGTTACACCGTCAAGCATGAAAATATTCTGATCCTAAATCCGGTTATTAAAAACTGATTATTTATTCCCCCTTTTGCAGGAGTTTCTTTCCTGATATGTGGCCTAGACTCAACGGATGGCCGTATTACTTCAGATCTGATTACTCAATCCAAGCTTTTGGGGGGTAGAACCCCCCAAACCCCCCGCGCATTAGTTTTTCGGTGGGATGCTTACACGCAGCCGCTGACGCATCTGTAATAATTTGAGAGTCATTTCACTCGCAGGGGTGCCTCTCCTGATATGTAGCCTATACTCAACGGATGGCCGTATGATTGACGAATTTGCCTTATTTCAGCTTCTATTTTCAAGTCAGGAGATAGGAGTCAGGAGATAGGAGATAGGAGACTTTTTTATTTATTCTCCCCACACCCC
>NZ_JAQMSY010000114.1:0-15254 GCF_028329095.1 Microcystis sp. CS-574 | reverse complement strand
GAGAAAAAAACTAAAAAGATTTTTAAAGCTGGAAATTCTGAATATTGAAAAAATCTGGTTTCTCTGCTTAAAAGAGATGTTAAAACAGCAGGAGAGATTCACAATAAAAGGATTAGTATATATTGCCATAGACCGAACGAGTTGGGGAGCAATTAATATCTTGATCGTGAGTCTAATTTATGACAGGGGAGCCATCCCAATCGATTGGGAGATATTGGATAAAAAAGGAAGTAGTAATCTCGAAGAACAGCAGCGAGTATTGGGGAAAATATTGACAGTGCTATCAGGTCATAAAATAGTGGTGTTAGGAGATAGAGAATTTTGCTCGGTCAGTCTTGGAAAGTGGCTTTGGGAGCAGAGTTTATACTTTTATTTAAGACAAAAAAAAGTACAAATGTCAAGACAAAAGAAGGAATTTATCAAGAGATGAGAGCCTTAGGTTTAAGTCCAAGAACTAAACTATTTTAAAATGATGTTAATATTACAAAAGAGAAGGGATTTGGCGAGTTTAACTTAGCGGGTAAGTGGAAAAAAACCTATGGGGGTTTTCAAACAAAAGAGCCTTGGTATATTCTGACTAACTTTGGAGATTTAGAGACGGCAATAATGGCCTATTAAAAAAGATTTGATGTCGAACGGTTGTTTGAACGCCGTGGAAGGAGGAGTTAAACGGGGTCGGAGTATTCGGGCGGATAGGGGGTCAGAAACTTCTGTTTTTTGATTCCGTAAGCCAAGAATTAGTTATGGAGGTTTGGCATCCAGCGAATGCACCAGGGGCTTCTTCGATTCGCACGAAACTCGGAGAGGGCATTACGGGATGGGTGGCTCAACATCGAGAAACCGTTTTAGTGAACGATGTTACTAAGGACAAGGGCAATCGCTACAAACGTTACGATGAACCATCGAATTCGGAGCTATGTGTTCCCATAGTGGATCAAGATCGTCTAGTGGGTGTCATCAACCTAGAAAGCTACCGCAAGGGAGCATTTGACGAAAGAGATAAACAAATGTTAGAAGCTTTGACAGATCAGGTTGTTATTGCTATTCAAAGCGTGAAAAATAGAGAACAACTCAACATCCATTTATAAAATTAGCATCCGAAAATTTCGTAATTGCTATAAACCCAGAATTTTCAAAAAAACCACCAAACCAACAAAGAACACCAACCCCAAATAATACTGTAACAAAAGAACAATTACGGAAGCAAATTAAGGATGCTTATACTGACAGTGAATTTGAGACTCTCTGTGGAGATATGGAAGTAGAATATCAGGATTTACTGCAATACAGAACTCTTGATCTACAAAGGTTTCATCTAATTGATATTTGTTACCGTCATGGTAAGTACCAAGACTTAGTTAATAAAGTACACAATCATCCCTATTTTGCCAATCAAGAAACCATAAAGACTAGCTAATGTCTAAGCAGATTATTAACCAATCAATTTTTTTTGGAGTTTAAAAAAATGATTTCATTTCAACAGATTCGTCGCTTTGTTGTCACCATGATTTTAACTATAATGCTGACAATTATCATCGCTTTTGACTTTGGAACTACAAATAGTTGGGCTGCAACTTTACCCAACCAAATCGCAACCATGAATCGAGTCGAGGCAATGACAAAGGATATTGAAGGCAAAGCTCAAGAAGCGATCGGCAACATAACAGGTGATCCCAAAGATCAGATGATGGGAAAAGCCAAGCAGGTCGAAAGTCAGGCTCGTAATACAGCCGAAGATATCAAAGACAAGATGAAGTTAAAAGGGAGAACAAAAGCAGTAATAAAAAACATTGAAGGCAAAGCTCAAGAGACAATAGGTAAGGCTACTGGTAATCGCAACGATCAAGTTGCTGGAAAAGCTAAGCAAGCCGAAAGCCAAGGTCGCAATGTAGTAGAAGATGTAAAAGATGCGGTTCAAAATATCTTTAATTAAAGATATTTTGAAATCTTTTACTCCGAATCAATTTTCATTACTTTTATCTAAAGGAAAGAGGGAATTATGTTTGATCTCGTTTGGACTGCCGTTGTTATACTTTTCATTCTCTGGTTGTTAGGCTTCTCAGTTCACGTTGGGGGCAGCTTAATTCACCTGCTTTTGGTTTTGGTGCTGATTGGCATTGTCTACAACTTATTTCTGAGGGGACGTATTAGCTAATAATCGTTGTGGCTTGGCTTGCAAGCCAAAAAACTCCGACTCGCAACCAAGCTGCGATGTTTAGCTCAAATTCATTGCCACAGGTTTGCCTACATTATTCTGAAATCAGCAAGAGGAAGCATCATGAGTACTAGAATTGACAACTTCACCAAACAACTCCACGACAATTTAGAAGCGGTTGAAAACAGAGCAAAATCCCTTAAGGAAAGCATTCAATCCGCGATGAAAAAAACTCAAGCTGAGATTCAATCGAAACTCGACGAAGCGAAGGCACAGCTAGACGCTAAGAAACAAGAATTTGATGAGTACAGAGCAAGACTCAAAACTCAATTTGAGGAAAAAGAATCTGAGGTAGAGTCGAATATCGAGGAATGGAGAGCGAGTCGCGAAGTCAAGAAGCTCGAACATCGGGCAGATAAAGCTGAAGACTATGCAGCTACAGCGATCTTGTTAGCAATGGCGATGATGGAAGAGGCTGAAAAAGCAACCTTGGAAGCGATCGCCGCTAGACTAGATGCAGAGGCTGCTGCCGGAACCACAGAAAAGTACCAGCAAGGATGACTATAAGCGGGTCGGCGGCCACGACGCTGTGGCAGGATATGTTGTAGAAGACTGGTTCATGGCTCATATTTATGAGAGTGCGGGACTGCCAGTGAGTGCATACATTGGTCATGGCCAACTGGACTATCGGATGTACCCCGGCGGGCTGCGGGACCTGGTTGTTGGTTTCGACAAAAACTTTGCAACGGCAGCAGGGGAAGTCTCTTGGCTGCGGATGCTGGCGGTTGTGTTCTGGCTTTCAGGGTTGTTCTGGGCGGCTTGGTGTCTGCCCGCATCCCTATTTGGCTGGCCGATTGTCGGGAATTCATCCTTACTATATAACGTACTGCTTTATCTTGCCTTCGCCATACAGTTAGCCATAATTGTATGGCCAGTGGGTTCATTCGGAGCAATCGTCTTTTTCTTCCCCATTCCGGTTGCCTTCTTCATTGCAGTGTTCCTGCTGGCAATTCTGAATCTCGAACGTGGTCAAATCGAATGGAAAGGACGAAGGATAAGTACCCGATGGCAAGGTGAATGAATGAGATTATCTATACTACAGTTACCGGATGGGGTAATTGTCGGGCTGTGTGTGGTCGGTTGGACAGTCTGGTCGCTTTTGATCGGTTTTGTCGGTCATCGACTTCCCCTGAAATTCCTAGAAACGGACACCTGCCTGACCCGGCCACGAATCTGGGGGGAAGATAGACAATGGTACAATCGGGTACTGCGGATCAAGCGATGGAAGGATCGGTTGCCAGAAGCAGGGGATTTCTTCCCAGGAGGTTTTCGCAAAACATCCGTTGGCGGTGGGGACTGTGCCGTAATGTCCCGTTTTTTGGCTGAAACCCGTCGCGCGGAATACGTTCACATCGCCATCTGGCTGTTTTGGTTAGTGACGATGCTCTGGACTCCTGGCTGGGGTGTGCTGGTAAACCTCGCCGTGGGAACAGCTTTCAACCTGCCTTGTTTGTGGGTGCAGCGTTACAATCGGCTTCGGCTCCAGCATCTGCTCGTATTGAAAGGACAGGGAAAAACGATATGCTAAAGTATGAGCTTGGCTGTGAATTAACCTACAGCATTGAGCAAGCAAGCACTCTAATTCTTAATGTTGCTATTGTCAGCAACAACCATCAGATTATTGTTCAGGAAGACCTCCATTCTAACTCTCAACGGTCGATTGAGGAATACATCACTTCTGTCAGTGGAAATCGATACTTTCGACTCAATGCCCCTCCTGGCAATTTGCAAATTTCCTATCGAGCAACCGTTGGCTTATCTCCTTATTATTCAGACCCCAGTACGATTTTTGAAGTAAAGCCAGCCGATTTACCCCTCGATATCTTGTACTATCTTTATCCGAGTCGTTACTGTCAGTCAGATCGATTATTGCGCTTTGTCGCGGCTGAATTTGGCCATTTAGTCCCTGGTTATTCTAGGGTGACAGCTATCTGTAACTGGATTTATGACAATGTTTTGTATCTCTCTGGTAGCAGTGATTCTTTAACTTCTGCTTGCGATACAGCGATAGAAAGGGTAGGCGTTTGTCGTGATTTTGCCCATTTAGGCATTGCTTTTTGTCGGGCCTTGAATATTCCAGCACGCTTTGTTTCCGGCTACGCCTATGGTTTAAATCCCCCCGATTTTCATGCCTGGTTTGAGGCTTATCTAGGGGATCGCTGGTATCTTTTCGATCCTACCCGCCTTGTGCCTCAGAGCGGGCTAATTCGCGTTGGCACAGGACGAGATGCCGCCGATGTTTCTTTTGCCACTATTTTTGGTCCGGTACAAATGAATCAGATGAGGCTTTTTATGGACTACTTACCCGATGCCAAGCCGATTTCCGAGAATATTTTGATACCGACAACAGAGGCGATCGCCATCTCTTGAGCGTACCCCAGTCAGGTATTCTATTATCGAAAATTTGGGTTGAAAACCCCGTCCTTTGAGGACGGCTTTAAGCTACAATGGAAAAAGCGATAACCAAGCTAAAAACTGAACCCTGACCACAGATAGTAGGGGGTTTCGTTCAGAAAAGACTTCAAATTCGGCCTTGAACGAGTAAAACTTTCTAGGAAATAAGGTTGAAGATGAGATTTTTTCGACTTGTTCAAAGTGGCCGTCCGGCATTCGGACACTCAAAACGGACGGGTCGAAAGAGTCAGACTTAAGCAATTAAGCGTTTTTCGCTATCTGCGTCAACCCCATTGACGCGACCATCCTAAAAAAGTAGCGTGGTGAGGATGTCAATAACATTGTCTTTGAAAAACCCATTTTAGGAGTTGCCCATGTCATCCTCATCCCTACCCATTAAACTGGCTGTACTGGTTGTCATCATTGGTGAAACCGTCTTGCAAGACCGCATGATCAAGCTGCTGCAAGAGTTAGGCGTAACTGGCTATACCCTCTCGCAAGCCCAGGGCGCAGGTCGCCACGGCAACCGCCAGGGAGATATGGTCGGTTATAACACCAATATTGAGATCAAAACCGTTGTCTCGCAGGAAGTCTCGGAGGCGATCTTCTCTGGTCTCGTCGAGTATCAAGCTAATCATGCCTTAATCGCTTTCCGACAAAATGTCGAAGCGTTGACTGGGTTTGAGATAATTTGATTCGTCTGTAACCCCTAAATCAGGTTTTATGTCAAGCTATTTTGAAAGCCTTGCTAGAAACCAGTTTTAGGGACAAATATAATTACTCACTTGCATAAATGAGATACTCCCAAAGAGGGATATTTATGAAGTGGAATCTGACCTGCGGAATGTTGGATATAATCTAATTATGTACTAAAAACAGGAAATTCATGACAAATATTCACTCGATCATCGGTATATTCCCCTCCAATGAAGAAGCAGACATATTTGTAAGGTGGTAAACGACGTAAATATGGTGGCTCTACCACAAGACATGGGTTCCATAAAGGAGATTTAATTTCTTCTCCCAAAGGAATTGGTTATGTTAGTGGAGATACCGAAAAACAGCTATCTGTAAGCGATGCCAATGGTCAACGATTGGGACAGATAACTGTTAGTAAGATTCAGTTAATTCGTCGTTCTAACGGTTTAATTGTTTCTCACTAACTTATGTAAAGCCGCCCTCCGCTATCGCTAAAGGGCGGGGTTTCAGACCCAGTTTTTCGATGAAAGCCCTGTTACTCTACCCTAAGTTTCCCCAGTCTTTCTGGTCTTACGATCGCTTTATGGAAATCGCGGGACTGAAAGCCACCATTCCACCCCTCGGCATCATTACTGTCGCCGCCCTCCTCCCCCAAAACTGGGAGATTCGATTTTATGATCGCAACGTCAATCCTGAAACAGAAGCCGATTGGGAGTGGTGTGAGTTGGTTATCCTCTCTGCCATGTTGGTCCAGAAGCCAGATTTTCAAGCTCTGATTCAAAAAGCCGTGCAGTTAGGCAAAAAAGTCGCCGTTGGCGGTCCCTACCCCACCTCTGTCCCCCAGGATGCCCTGGATTCTGGAGCGAACTATCTCATTTTGGATGAGGGAGAGTTAACCGTTCCCCTGTTTTTGGAGGCGATCGCTCAAGGTCAAAGCCAGGGAATTTTCCGCTCTGGGGACAAACCAGACGTGACCCTCAGCCCCATCCCCCGCTTCGACCTGCTTCAGCGAGACGATTACTTAATGATGGCAGTGCAATTCTCTCGCGGCTGTCCTTTTAACTGCGAATTTTGCGACATTATTTCCCTCTACGGGCGCAAACCTCGTACTAAAGAGCCGAGTCAGACTTTAGCAGAGTTGCAGACTCTCTACGACCTAGGCTGGCGCGGTTCGTTGTTCATCGTCGATGACAACTTTATTGGCAATCAGCGCAACGTCAAACGCTTTCTCAGAGACTTGATTCCCTGGATGAAGCAGCACGACTATCCCTTCACCTTTATTACTGAAGCCTCGGTCAATTTGGCAGAGGATGATGAATTGTTAAGCCTGATGGCTGAGGCGGGGTTTTATTCTGTCTTTCTGGGGATTGAAACTCCTGACCAAGATAGTCTGCAAGTGACGCGCAAACTGCAAAATACTCGCAATCCACTGGTGGAAGCCTGTCGCAAGATTAATGCAGCCGGTTTGCTAATCTATGCTGGATTTATCTTGGGGTTTGATGGAGAGCGCTCTGGTGCGGGGGAAAGGATTCAAGCCTTTGTGGAAGAAACCAGTATTCCTCAGCCCATGTTAGGAATTCTCCAATCTTTGCCGAATACGGCTCTTTGGCATCGTCTCCAGCAAGAACAGCGTTTAGTTGAGGGTGACAGCATCCATCCGACGGGAGATCAGAATAGCTTGATGAATTTTATCCCCACCCGCCCGATTGCCGAAATTGCCAGAGAGTATGTCGAAGGCTTCTGGACGCTGTACGAACCCAGCCACTATCTCCGACGCTGTTTCCAACAATGTCTCGGTCTGGGTTTGCAGTCAAAACACAAGCAAACCATGCAATTTCCCGTGGGGAAGGGGTTACGGCTGATTACCCAGTTAATCTGGCATCAGGGTATCCGCCGAGGGGACATTCGGGGACAGTTTTGGCGGCAATTATGGACGATTTGGCAAAAAAAGCCCCAAGTTCTCAATCTGTATTTAGGTCTGTGCGCGGCGGGAGAACATTTTTGGGAGTACCGCGCCTTAGCCAGAGAACGGATTACTCAACAACTAGGCTACGATCCCATAGAAGTTTCTGGTCGTCCCAACCAGAAATCATTCTGACTCGATAGGGAGGATTGGATTGTATGGTCAAGAGATCGCTCCAGGCCTCCCCTTCGGGAATTAAACAGGCTAAACGAGCCTTTGCGCTCAAGGGGTGGACTCAGGAAAATCTAGCAGGGGAAGTGAACTTAAAGACCCGCCAGCCGATTTGGCGGTTTTTCACAGGAAAACCCGTTGATCGCCAGGTTTTCCTGGAAATTTGTTCGATTCTGGATTTGGATTGGCGGGAGATTGCCCTCGCTCCGCCCGCAGAATTTCCTGAACCAGGAGAACTGGCGAAAACTAATATTGATGCTCTGGTGCAAGAGGTGCGAGCGCAACGCCGGGACACCATCCAAAACCAGTGCGGCATCTTGCAGTTACTAGACATCAGCCATCCAGTCAACATTGATGACATCTATGTGGATGTCAATATTTTGGCGGAAATTGCCAGTCAACAGTGGGTGGAGATTGCCGATTTGCAAAACTTGGGTCCTGCTGAATTCGATCGCGTCGGTTTGGGAGAGGTTGAGCAGAAGCAAATACCCGGAATGCAGGCTGTTGAAACTTACTCAAAGCTTAGAGTTTTGGGCAGGCCGGGGGTTGGCAAAACTACCTTTTTGCAACATCTGGCGATTCAGTGCAACCAAGGCGAGTTTGCGGCGAATCAAGTGCCGATTTTTATCTTATTGAGAGAATTTGCCGAGGAGTCCAGTCCCAGGGGTGAATTTAGCCTGTTCAACTACATCCGTCAGGCATTGCTCACCTCGGGAATTTCCAACCCGTCTGTGCTGGAAACCTTACTGCAAGCGGGCAGAGTCCTGCTGTTGCTCGATGGCATGGATGAAGTGCTCACCCAGGACATTACAGCAGTTCTGAGAGAAATTCGTCAATTCTCAGAAAAGTATCATCGCAATCGATTTGTAGTAACCTGTCGCACCGCTGCCCAAAAACTCCAGATTCGAGGTTTCACTGATGTAGAAATTGCCCCCTTTACCCAGGCACAAATCAGCACCTTCGCGCAAAAGTGGTTTGTGGCACTGAGCAAAACGACTGCTCAAGCGGGGCAGGAGCAGTCGGCTGAGTTTATGCAGAAGTTGGACTTGCCAGAAAACTGGCAATTTCGGCAACTGGTGGTGACACCTCTGTTTCTGCATCTCGCCTGCTGGGTGTTTCAGGGTCAAGGGAAATTTCCGAGCAAGCGGGCTGAGTTTTATAAACAAGGGCTGGATTTGCTGCTGGGTAAATGGGATAAAGCGAGAGGAGTCGAACGCGATCAGGTTTACCGGGGGTTTTTATTGCCCCAAAAATTGAGGCTGTTGAGCCAGCTTGCAGCAGTGACTTTTGAACAGGGGCAGTATTTTTTTGAGCAACGCACGATTGAGCAATACATTGGCGACTATTTGCGGAATTTGCCAGGTGCAACCCTGGAAGCAGAGGAACTCCAACTCGAAAGCGAAGCCATGCTGAAAGCGATCGAGGCACAGCATGGAATCCTCACAGAAAGGGCGCGAGGCATTTTTTCATTTTCTTATCTGGCATTTCAAGAATACTTCACGGCTCGAAAAATAGTTGCCAGCCATAATTTGCAGGCATTAGAACAAGCACTGGGAGGGTTGGTGAGTCACATCACCGATTCCCACTGGCGCGAAGTCTTCTTGTTAACGGCTGCCATGTTGCGAAGTGCAGATGCGCTGGTGCAGTTGATGAAGCAACAAATTGATGCCTTAGTCGCGCAAGACTCCTATCTGCAAGAGTTTTTGAGTTGGGCCAGCCAAAAATCCCAGCAGCTCCCAGACGAAACCAAAGTGGCGACCGCACGCGCATTTTACCTTGCCCTTGCCCAAAGCCCGCATACGGCAGATCGCTTTGCCTTAGCCAGCACGCTCGATCAGGGGATGTTTTTAGATGCGGCGTTGGAGAACTTGCTGGTAGAGTTTGCCATCGACCACAGTCAGGATTTTGCCTATGTCAATGCTTGTAGCGAGGCACTCAACAACATTCTGGTGATGGTTCTGGATGCTGGATTTTATAAGTCTTTGCAACAATTGAGAGACCAACTGCCACCTCCGAGTCAAAACCTGGAACGGCTTCAGGAATGGTGGCAGAAAAACTATTCTGCCTGGGTGGAACAGTTGCGGTGTGCGATCGCCAATTATCGCAATATTCATCATCCCTGGCAGTTTACGACTGAGCAACAGCAGCTGCTCCAACGCTACTATGAGGCCAATCAACTCCTGATCGATTGTTTGAATAGTAACTGCGAAATAACAGCCGCAATCCGGCAAGAAATTGAAGCCACGTTGCTGTTACCTCAAAAGGACTTGGAAGATCGGGAATGGCAAGGAGATTAAATTGATAGACCACTCATTTGGATTTTACGGGTTCGCTTTCTTTGGGATCATCCTGGCGCGATACTTTCTCGTGGCTGGGGGAACCTATTTGTTCTTCTATTCGCCCTTGAGTCAGTCCTTTGTCAATCACAACCTGCGGCATTGGTCTCCCTCTTGGCGATCGATTCAACAAGATATCACGCTCTCGGTTCTTTCGGCGGGGGTGTTTGCGCTGGCGGCGGCTTTCATCATGACAGGATACAGTTGGGGCATTACCCGCTTATACAGCCACCCTCAACAGTATGGGCTGTGTTATTTAGGGGTTAGTTATGGCGCTGTGTTGGTTCTCCAGGATGCCTATTTCTATTTCACCCATCGCTTGTTTCACCACCCGTCACTCTTTCGGTGGTTACACCAGGGACATCATCGCTCGCGCTATCCTACCCCGTGGACTTCGTTTGCCTTTGACCCACTAGAGGCGATCGTTCAGTCTCTCTTCCTGGTCGGCATTGTCTTTGTCCTTCCCCTGCATTTCATCACGTTAATTGCGGCACTCACCACGATGACGATCTGGGCAGTGTTAAATCATCTTGGGATCGATCGCTTGCCCTCCTCATTTCCCCATCATTGGTTGGGTCGGTGGTTTATTGGTCCGGCCCATCATTCCATTCATCATCGCAAGTACACCGTACATTACGGTCTATATTTCACGTTCTGGGACAAACTCCTCGGAACTCAAGACCCCGATTATGAGCAGAAGTTTGATGAGCGTCTGACGGGTAAAGTCGATGGAGTTTAACTCGTGCATCGTCCGTTACATTTTGTCTCGTATTCAAGCAATTCATACAGACTCAATCAATTCACGCATCAAATCAAACAACCGCCTGTTACAGTAATGCCAAGAGCAGAATTATCAACTCGCATCAGGAAATTCAATCGCTATAGTTCGCCATACTATAGGATTTACAAAGCTTTTACCGCATAGCGTTGGAGGGAAAAATGACTTTAACTAACCGTAAACGAGCCGTGGGAATCTTCTCTAGCCATCAAGAGGCAGAGAAGGCACTGAATGGATTACGAGATGACGGATTTGCCATGAATGAGGTATCAATCATTGCCAAAGAGCCTGAACGACTGGAGCAGAGCAACCGGATTGGTGAGACACGAGTTCAAGAGCTTGCCGAAACAAAAACAACTCATATTGACGAAGGAGCAAAGACTGGGGCAGCGGCAGGCGGAGCCATCGGAGGACTGACAGGCTTGCTGGTTGGGTTGGGCATATTGGCAATTCCTGGAGTGGGCCCCGTCATGTTGGCAGGGGCGGCTGCAACTGCGATCGCTACCACGTTAGCTGGCGGTGCAATCGGGACGGCTACCGGAGGTTTGGTAGGTGGTCTAATTGGTCTAGGAATTCCAGAAGATCGGGCACGAGTCTATCACGATTATGTGGTTCGTGGAGACTACCTGTTGATCGTGGACGGTACAGATGCTGACATCCTTCAGGCTGAAACAATTCTAAAGCGCCGAGGGATTCGCGAGTGGGAAATTTACAATGCCCTAGCAATTGAAGGCTATGTCGATCCTCCTGCTTCTCGTTTGTAAAATCGGAAATTATTAAAGGATTTGCATCATGAAAAAGATCACAACTTTAATCCTCAGCAGCCTTCTACTGATTGGAACTGTGGCTTGTGAGAACAACGCTAAAACTAGCACCAACGCCCCTTCTTCCACAGAGGAAACGGGGCAAGTTCCTGATACTAAAACAGTCCAAAAGAACCAAAGCGATGCGTCTAGTCAAGTGCGCCGAAATCAACTCAATTCTGATATTCGCGCTCGTGAGCAACGCAACAATCTAACTGGAGGAGATGCGGATCGCGCCAACAGTGACCTTTCCAGTGAAGTTCGCTCTAAGCTAGAAGCCAACATCCCGAAAGGGCAACTTACAGTTTCTGCTAAAGATGGAGCGGTAGTCGTCTCTGGAACCGTAGAAACTCAAGAGCAACTCGACAAAATTGACCCCTTGGCAAAACAAATCAAGGGTGTCAATAGTGTCAAAGTTAAAGCAAAAGTGGCGTTGTCAAATTGAAAGATGCTCCGAATCAGCTTGGAACTGAAATTACTTTGACTTGCCCTGAGCCAAGTCGAAGGGTAGCAAGGATTGCATTGCATCTTTCATATTCTAATCTGACAACGCCGCAAAAGTTGCGGTGAGCATCTCACCTTTGTAACTCCTAAATTAAGTTTTATGTCAAGCTATTTTGAAAGCCTTACCAGAAGCAAGTTTTAGCGACAAGCATAATTACTCACTTGCATAAATGAGATGCTCCCAAGTTGCGCGAGCAGCTCCAGCTAAAAAGAAGTAAACAGAAGATAGCAACTGTAACTAACCTTGAAGACAAGGGGCTTAAGCCCCTTGTCTAATCATTGCTTTAGGACTTACGCATTGACAGAATTTCCGTAGTATGCCTTTGAACTTCAGACTATGGCTTCCAAGTTATTGAGGTCAAGGAAGTTGGATGCTAAATTATTGACAATAAAAGAGCGGATGACCTCAGTAAATAACTCCCTTTGTCAGGAATACCAATTAACAATTTCCGCTTTAAATCGGAGAAATTCTAACTCGGGTTTGCTGAATAATGGTAAAACCCTTTTAAAATAAGGCTTTTGACCTGTTAAAATCCGATGTTATACCATTTCTCTAAATGAAAACTACACATCGAATTTAAGTCACCCTTTTTAAGGGGGATTTAGGGTGATTAAACTTCTGTAGTCAGACTTTGGAGAATTGGTATTAGTGCTGCGAATATAGGATTAAGACCTTCAAAAACCTTGCATTATCCTTCTTTTAGTACATAAACTGGTACAAAAAAAAGAGGGCAACAAAGCCTGAAACTCCCGACGACCGGCTACTGACGACCGGCGACCGACTCCTAACCCCACCAACAAACTTTTTGCCGCCAACCCTATTTAGTTCCTAGTTCAACCGAGACTAACCGATTCACATGAGGAGCAAACAAACCCCGAAAGCCCTTGTCTTTAAGGGTATTCATGGTTTCTTTGGCAGCATACCAACTATCTCCTGTGACTGTCTCTGGTTTCAATCCCCAAGCTTTTACTTCGTCCAACATTTCTAAGAAATATTCATGTTTTGTCTGACCCTCCTGTTTATTAACGATTCAATAATTAACGGGAACTGACCTTCCTTTACAATCGGTATAATATCAGGTAACTACGTTAATACCTTTGACTACTTTTTTGTGTTTACCACCAGTAAAAGTAATCGATTAACTCAGCTTTAGCTGGGTGACTATAAGGCTTGTCAATTACCATGTCGTCTGTACTGATTGTTCCTCCTTCAAGTTCGATTTGAGGAGCCACTTCATCAAACAAATCCTTGAGTGTATAGTTCTCTCGCCACAAGAAACGATTGACACTGTCATGAGATAAATTGCCCATAATTTGAGCCAAACGAACACAGCTTATATATTTAGGTTCCCAGAGCAAAAATAGGGTGTAAATAGCCAGATTACATTGAGCAGTTGTTGGCTTCGTAATGTTTCTCATCAGTTGTTCTGTTATAAGAGATGCCCTTGTGTCAGGAAATCAAATCGGAGAGGGTTTTGTCAAGAGTCGAGAGAGAAATTGTATCTAAGACTAACAAAATTAGACCACCCACATTTAAGCCTTTTTGTCAATGCGTAATTTCTATGCTTGCAGAAACGGTATCGTTACATTTTGTGTCGTATTCAAGCAATTCATACAGACTCAATCAATTCATACAGTAAATCAAACAACCACCCGTTACAGTAATACCAGAAGCAGAATTGTTAGCTCAACTTAGGTAAGCAGTTCTCAAATCCAAAAAATTCAATAAGGAGAGCATCATGAGCTTAAAAGATAGAACCGAGGCAACCGCCAAAAATATCGAAGGTAAAGTTCAAGAAGCAGTAGGAGATCTGACTGGCGATCCCAAAGCTCAAGCAGAGGGCAAGGAAAAACAGGCAGAGGCAAAAGTTCGTCACACTATCGAAGATGTGAAAGATGAAGTCAAAAAAATTATTGATTAGTAGGTCATTTGTCACGGCAACCGCCATTCAGACAAATGATTGAAACCCAGATTTCATCGGAACTCTTCCTCAAAAAATGGCTTCTTTCGAGACAGGTGAAACACTAGGACAAGGCGGCGTAAATAAACCCAATATTACCAGATATCTAGCTTCTCAAAGAAGTCGAAGATCTCTCCCTCGGTAAACTTACGCCGTCAAAGACTAGAAAAATCTTTCTCGAAAGGGTCTAGACAGTAGTTGTTCATCATCCATGTATCATCGATTCATCAAATTCTTTTTTGGAGTTAAAATGATGTCACTTCAACAGATTCGTCGCTTTTTTGTCACCATTATTTTAACTATAATGCTGGCAATTACTATAGCTTTTGATTTTGGAACTACAAATAGTTGGGCTGCAACTTTACCCACCCAATCGCAGACTCAAATCGCAAGCATGAATCGAGCCAAGGCAGTTACGAAAAATATTGAAGGCAAAGCTCAAGAAGCGATTGGCAACATGACAGGCGATCCCAAAGATCAGATGATGGGAAAAGCCAAGCAAGTCGAAAGTCAGGCTCGTAACGCAGCAGAAGATATAAAAGACCAGATGAAGTTAAAAGGGCGGGCAAAAGCAGTCACAAAGAACATTGAAGGCAAAGCTCAAGAAGCGATAGGTAAAGCTACTGGCAACCGCCAAGATCAAGTTGCTGGAAAAGCTAAACAAGTCGAAAGCCAAGTTCGCAATGCAGTAGAAGACGTAAAAGATACGGTTCAAGATATACTCAATTAAGGATTGATGACTGAATTTTCATTACTTTTCTCTAAATCAAGGAGGGAAATATGTTTGATCTCGTTTGGACTGCCGTTGTTATACTTTTCATCCTCTGGTTGTTAGGATTCTCCGTTAACATTGGCGGCAGCTTAATCCACCTGCTTTTGGTTTTGGTGCTGATTGGCGTTGTCTACAATTTGTTTATGAGGCGACGGTAATTGTTCATTCTCGAACACAGAAAGGGTCAAAAAATCGGGAAAAAGCAAGAATCAAAGTAGCTAAGATTCAGTCTCAAATCACCGATAGCAGAAAAGACCATTTACATAAGCTAACCACTCAATTAGTTCGTGAAAACCAAACGATTGTGGTTGAGAATTTAGCCGTCAAGAATATGGTCAAAAACCCGAAATTATCTCAGGCAATATCTGACGTTAGTTGGGGAGAAATCACTCGTCAATTAGCCTATAAATGCCTTTGGTATGGGAGAAATTACATCGAAATAGATAGATGGTTTTCTAGCTCTAAAAGGTGTAGTAATTGTGGGTATATTGCTGAGAAAATGCCGTTAAATATTCGAGAGTGGGATTGTCCAGACTGTGGGACTCACCATGACCGAGATATTAACGCCAGTAAAAACATTTTGGCCGCAGGGCTTGCGGTGTCAGTCTGTAGAGCGACCATAAGACCAGAACAGAGTAAATCTGTTAAGGCAAGTGCG
>NZ_JAQMSY010000113.1:0-14598 GCF_028329095.1 Microcystis sp. CS-574 | reverse complement strand
CCCCACACCCCACACCCCACACCCACGAAAAACTTATTTAGCAAACCCTAGTTAACATTTATTCAAGTTCCTTAACTAAAAGTAGGCGAGATTTTACAAGAGATTGCGAGAATGGGATGTAATGCTTGAGACTGAGTTAGGGTGAAGAGTAGGAAAGAATACACCTGTAGCACTGGGCAAAATTATGGCAAGACAGGCCTTTCACTTCTAAATACGTCCTGAGAGTAATTTTCAGTGCTATGACAGTATATTTCCCAAGGGCGATCGAGTGTAAATATCGCCCAATCGCCGCAACTAATCACTAAATCATTCTTGGGGGTATCTGTATGAATCAAAGTATCGGAGCAAACACGCGTAATGTGGCCCTTGTCGGCCCCTACTCCAGTGGAAAAACCTCCTTACTGGAAAGTTTACTTTTCGTCACAGGAGCGATCACCAGAAAAGGCAAAATTAGCGATCGCAACACCGTTGGTGATAGTTCCACGCAAGCGCGGGATCGACAGATGAGTGTAGAAGTTTCCGTTGCCCATAGTCAATACCAAGACCTAAATTTTACCTTTCTCGATTGCCCCGGTTCGATCGAATTTGCCAGTGAAACCTATAATACCCTCGTCGGGGCCGGTGCTGCTATTATCGTTTGTGAACCGGTGGTCGATCGAGTTCTCACCCTGGCTCCCTTGCTAAAATTCCTCGATGATTGGGAAATTCCGCATCTAATCTTCATCAACAAGATGGATCGCTGTAATAGTCACTTTAACGAAGTCCTACAAGCTCTCAAATCCGTTTCTAGTCGTCCCCTCGTTCCCCAGCAATATCCTATCCGTCAGAACAACGAAATTATCGGATTCATCGATTTAATCAACGAACAAGCTTATCATTACCATGCTAACAGTCCCGCCGACCCTGTAGCTTTACCCGACCACCTCAAGGAAGAAGAACAGATTGCTCGACAAGAAATGCTAGAAACGATCGCCGAATTTGACGATCATCTTTTAGAAGAACTCCTCGAAGATATTAACCCCTCCCGGGAAGAAATTCTCCAAGACTTAAAACAAGAACTGGGAGCCGATCAGATAGTACCCGTGTTCTTCGGTATGGCGGAACGGGATTATGGTGTGCGTCATCTCCTTACCGCTTTAGTGGAAGAAACACCGGCCCCGACAATTACTGCCAACCGTCGCGGTCTCGATCCCAGTGCGGATGGAGATGCAGTGGTACAAATCCTCAAAACCTATTTTACTCCCCAGGGCGGTCGCCTGTCCCTAGCGCGAATCTGGCAGGGAACCCTTAACGATGGCATGGCCTTGAACGGTGTGCGGATTGGTGGTATCTATCGTCTCATGGGACAACAACAACAACCCCTACAGCAGGCCCAAGCGGGGGAAATTATCGCTCTCGGTCGTTTGGAAGGAATCGGCACCGGAGACGTGGTTAGCAGCGGCAGTCAAAAACCCGATCTTCCCAGAGGATTACAGCTTAAACCCGTCTTTGCTCTCGCTATTGCCGCCGCAAATCGCAAGGATGAAGTGAAATTAAGTTCAGCTTTGACAAAACTGATCGAAGAAGATCCTTCCCTCTACTGGGAACAACACGGTGATACTAAAGAAGTGATTCTTTGGGGACAGGGAGAAATTCATCTGCAAGTGGCTCTCGATCGCCTAGCACGCAAGTATAATCTACCGATGACCACCCATTTACCCCAAGTTCCCTACAAGGAAACGATTAAAACCAGCACCAAATCCCACGGACGCTATAAACACCAAACCGGCGGCCACGGTGCTTTTGGTGATGTGTATCTCGATATTAAACCCTTACCCCGGGGGGAAGGTTTCCACTTCCATGAAACCATCGTCGGTGGTGTCGTCCCCAAACAGTATATCCCCGGGGTGGAAACGGGAGTGCGGGAATATCTCGGTCATGGTCCTTTGGGTTTCCCCGTGGTGGATATCGATGTTACTCTCACCGATGGTTCCTATCACAGTGTCGATAGTTCCGAACAAGCTTTTAAACAAGCGGCCCGTCTAGCGATGACGGAGGGACTGCCTAAATGTCATCCGGTCTTATTAGAACCAATTCTATCGGTGACGGTTCTCGCTCCCTCAGAATACACCGCCAAGGTTTTACAGTTAATCAGTGGCAAACGCGGTCAAATTCAGGGTTTTGAAGCTTCTGCGGAGTGGAAAGGTTGGGATCAGGTGACGGCCTATCTCCCCCAAGCGGAAATGCACGATTTCATCGTTGAATTGCGTTCTTTGACTATGGGGGTTGGTTTCTTCCAGTGGGATGAGGATCACCTGCAAGAAGTGCCAGATAAACTACGCGATGCGGTTTTAGCTATGCAGGGTAATGGTAACAAGTAAAGTCTTCTTGGCTGTCAGTAAGGTAGAGCGATAAATTACCAAGAGATGGGTCTTTATTGGCTCATCTCTCCCTTTTCTGGCAAAAAATGACAGAAGGGTTCCATAAGATTATCCTAGTGCTATACTGCCCCAAATTAGTCTCGGAATTCTCAAACTAGGGGGATTAGAATCTTCTATGGAAGGAATGAATCAATGGAAGATAATCTAAGGAGTGGAAATGGGCAGACCCAGCAGTTTACAATTAAAGTTTCAGAAAAACAACCGGTCAATCACGGAAGTTTCTCTGGGTGGTGCATCAGTTCTAGTCTGCCAAGGTAAGATGATAATTCCCGATGGGGAAACAAAAAGTGATATCAAAAGGTCATTGTGAGAGCAGTTGCCGAAGTCAGTAAAAAGGAGATGAACAATCTTAAAACATTAAGACCTGCAAGGATCAATCTCGGTTTTGTGGGATGGATGAGAATGAACTTGACAGGGTATATCGAAAAATATAAAATTTCTTGAGGGATAACCAAGAAAAAATACGGCAGTTATCTTAATGACGAGGCCGTAGGCGAAACGAGTTTATACCTTGTTTTTCAGAGAAACCCTGTCAAAATCAATGAAATGTCTATAGCTAAAGCCTATTAAAATTAATCATTATGCTCACTTCTTATCAGGAACTACAAAAAAAACTTAGTTTGTCGTTACAAGACTTAAATAGTTTTGCCGACAAATTCCAAGAAAGTTATGATATTATAGTATCTTCAAACGAAATCAATGAGAATCACGGTGTCGGGGTTCTTTTAAAGAGAATTTTCCCTGATACCAGTGAGATAGTCTCCCTACGAACCACTAATCTCTACGGAGGAGATCAAGATTTTGGTGTCCAGAATTTTTGCCTAGATGTGCGCGGTTGTTCCTACGGGGAAATTTTAGTAAAAATCCAAAATTTATTTGTTTATTTAAAACCGAAAAGAGTCTTAGTAATTCCCTACTTTATCGAAGATTTTTATGTAGCCACAGCGATTAAATCTCTCTTTCAAGTCCCGCTCTGTACCTACCTGATGGATGATCAGAATGTCTATGTTGATGGCGTTGACGATGAAGCAGTTCAGAAATTAATCGATAGCAGCGATTTAATTTTAGGCATTTCTCTGCTCTTGGGACAAGCCTATGAAAAAAAATATGGGCAGAAGATCTGGTTTATCCCTCCCCTCGTCGAAAGCTATCTGTTTCCCCCTGAAATTGTCATGCCTGATCTGATGGGGCGAGGTATTTTAATTGGTAATATTTGGTCTCAGAATTGGTTAGAAAAACTGCGTCAGTTATGTCGGGAATCCCAAATAAAAATTGATTGGTATGGTAATCCCAATCGTCAATGGTTGCAATTCCAAGAGGAAGAATTAGCGCAGGATGGAATTTTCTTTCAAGGGTACTGTCCCCAAGCTGACCTAATTAACCGCCTACGTCAAGCTCCTTTTGCTCTTGTTCCCACTGGCAGTTCCCCACAAGAACAGGATCGGCCAGAATTCTCCTATTTGAGCTTACCCTCCCGCATCCCTTTTATCGTCGCTGCCGCTAACACCCCCATTCTGGTGGTCGGTCAGAAGGATAGTGCTGCAGCTAAATTTGTGCAAGAGTATAATCTCGGTTCTGTCTGTGATTATGCGGCCGTAAATTTCTTAACAGAAATCGCCAAACTCCGCACCTATAACTATCAACTAAAACTTCGTCAGGCTAGTCATCAATTAGCCAAAAGCTTAAAAGCCGATCATTTTGACGATTGGCTCTGGCGATCATTAGAACAGGGACAACCCATCGATGATCGCTTTGCTATCTTCCAGAACCACTACATCTGCGGCAATGCTGTCATTACCCCCTGTGAAGTCAATCAACAGCACGGCACAGGGGCCCTAGTAAAAAGAATCTTTCCCGATAATCGTCAAATTATTTCCATACGTTCCGCTGATCACTACGGTGGTGAACAGAATTTTGGCGCTTTCAGTCTTCTTCTTGATCACCAGGAACTATCGCGAGCGCAAGTCTTTCAGTCAGTGCTAAAAACCCTTGGACACAACCAGATTGAGAGCGTTTTTTGTGTCCCTTACTATGCCAGCGATCTGCTGACATCGATCGCTATTAAGGAGTTATTTAATGTTCCCCTTGCCACCTACATCATGGACGATCAAAATATCTGCGTTCAGGAGATTCCCGATGCTTTAATGAAAGAGTTTTTAAGCAAATGTTCCGTTCGTTTTGCCACCCATCCCGAACTCCGCGACGCTTACGAAAATAAGTACGGCTACAAATTTTGGCTCCTACCGGCGATCGTCCCCCACCGTCTCATTAATAGTGAAGTTGCCGAAGTTTCTCCCCAACGCTGTCAAGAAAAATGGGGAGCTTTATTAGGGAGCATTTGGAGTCCCCAATGGTTCCAATCTCTTTTAGAGAGTATTCAAGGAGCAGGAATTAAACTAGATTGGTATGGCAATTCTAACTATTATTGGCTCCAAGAATCTGCCGCAGAATTAGAAAAATGGGGACTTTATAGCCAAGGACTTTATCCCGAAGAACAACTAGGACAACAACTACAAGCATATCCCTTTGTTATTGTTCCCACGGGAACCATGGACGAAAGAGATGATCGGACAGAATTGTCGCGCCTTAGTTTACCCGGCCGGATTATTTTTAACCTCGCCACCGCTAACACCCCAGTAATTCTTTTAGGCAGTAATAAAACCTCGTCGGCTAACTTTATTAATCGCTTTCAAATTGGTGTGGTTTGTGATTATACACCTGAAAGTTTGGCAGCAGCCGTGGACTACGTTCTTAAACCAGAAAATCAGCAAAGAATGCGAGAAAATGCCGTTAAGGTAGCGGCAAAATTCTCCGATCAAGGGATAGATCAATGGGTGTGGCAGTCCCTAGAAAAAGAACAAGCAGCCGATGACAGATTTGAAGCGATTTTACCTCGATCGCCAATCGATTTAGTTCACTTTATTGAACCACCCGTTCCCGCAATTATTTATAAAGATTATGCTCAAGTATATCAAGTCATGCGACGTTTACGAGGGCAAAAATATCAGCCCGATTTTGTGGTTGATGTGGGAGCTTCCCACGGTATTTGGTCTCATACCGCTAGTCAATTATTCCCAGAAGCTCGCTTTATCCTCATCGATCCGCTAATCTCAAAATACGAGCAATCGGCCAGAAATTACTATATCTGTAATATTCCTAAAGCGGAATTACTAGAAATTGCCATCTCTAATCAAGCTGGTCAGTTAAGTTTTCAAGTTTCCCCCGATTTGTACGGTAGTTCCTTGCTTACTCCCGCTGATTTTAGAAACTATGAAACGATTACAGTGGCAGTAAAAACCCTCGATCAGGTGGCGACAGATGAGCAAATTTCTGGCAGGGGAATATTAAAATTAGACGTGCAATGTGCCGAGCATATCGTCTTAGAAGGAGCGAAAGAATTTATCGCTCAGGTGGATTTAGTCGTGGCTGAACTCTCCTTTATTCGCTATGATCAGGACGCTCTCGTTTTCAATGAAATGCTTAATCTTTTGGATCAGCTTGGTTTCCGTTATTATGACGAAACCGGCGAATGGAGATCCCCCATTGATGGCACACTTCTCCAAAAAGAAGTGGTCTTTATTCGTCAAGATTTGTTAGTTCCTGAAACTAGCCGTAAAATTGAAAATTCTCCCAGTCAAGCTTAAGACAATTTACCCAATTACTAGCCAAAATGATCAAACAATTATTAGCCAAAAATAAAATAGTTCAGCGAGTTAAAGCAGTCAAAGATTTATTTCTAGAAAAACTTGATTCACTCAGTCATGTCCAATTTGACCAACTCCAAAAACTGGAAAAACTGGAGAAACTTAATCAGCTTGATCCCTTAGATTTTAAAGTTGAGCAACTTAATAACTCCACGGAGCAAATCCGACAAGAAAATGCAGAAGCCAAGCGAAAGGCTGATTTATCACTGGAAAATCAAGCTTTTTTGCTCAAGTTTTCCGTAGATATCGTTCAAGGCATTCAACAATTTAACCAAGATTCCCAGCAACAACAGCAAGCTATTTATCAGGCGATCGAGAAAATTTATCAAGATTCCCAACAGCAACAGCAGGCTATTTATCAGGCGATCGAGAAAATTTATCAAGATTCCCAACAGCAACAGCAGGCTATTTATCAAACGTTTCAACAGTTTCAAAAAGAAACTCAGGAATATTTTCAAAAAAATCAGGAAACACTCACAAATATTTATAGTGATATCCATAGCCACAAATTTAAAGTTGTTACTAATCAGATTAATTTTCCAGGAGTTGAAGTTGAATTGATGTGTTATTTATACTCCTATCTTCCCTATCCTTCTGCCTTAGATATTGGAGCCAATCAGGGGGATGTAACAGAAAGACTATTGCAAACAGGCTATGAAGTTTATGCCTTTGAACCGTTTTTACCCGTTGTCGAAAAATTAAAAAATCGTCTATCTAATTTCTCTAATCTTCACGTTTTTCCTTTAGCATTAGGAGCGATAAATGAGGAGAGAGAGCTGCACCTAGTCGGGGATCAAAATCTGGTTAATGACCCCAATAGTCAACCCCTTTATCCTGACGCTGACTATACTCTACTGAGCAGTATTAACATCCATTCGTTACCAGAAGGGATGGTCTTTACAGAAAAAGTTCCTATTACGGTGACAACTCTGGAAACCTTACATCAGCAACAGCAGGTTCCCATGGAAGTTGGTTTGGTAAAAATTGATACCGAAGGTTTTGACTTACAAGTTATTCAAGGGATGGGAGATTATCGTTATCCTGTGGTAGTTGCTGAGTTTTGGGATGAAAAGTTTCCTTTTGGTGAGTTTGGGGTGGACAACCGCTTACCGAATCTTGTCGAAGCAATGAAATTACGCGGCTATCGTTGGTTTATTGTAATTTATCGAGTATTTCCTAATAATGAGGTGAGTTTTTATTGTAATCACTTAATATCCGTTGGTAGTTCATGGGGAAATGTTTTCTTTTTTCAGGAGCATTCTATTTTTAGTGAAGCACTTAAATGGTGTTCCTGTGTCATGCCCGCAACTTATTTCTCTAATGCTTATTAAAATCTTGGATAAATATTGAGTTGTTTAATCAGGGATAGTTTGAAAAAATCCTAGTCCACGCTCAAGTATGGTTGAAGAAAAAAGTTGGTGTTTTTTACGAATTTATGGTATTCTCCGAGAGGAACACAGTGGCAACCTTAAGTGCGGTGCATTGCTATGAAGGAAAGAGATTATCACTGGCATCTAGTTATCTATCGTATTTGGGGCAGTTCCGACGTTAGTTATTACTGTAATTCTGCCTATTCCCTCGATAATTCTTGGGGCAATGTTTTCTTTTTTCAAGATTATCAGGTCTTTCATCAAGCCCTACTTTGGTCTGCTTCCGTTATGCCAGCTACCTACTTTTCTGCTTAATTTTAATTAGTAGGATTTTAGGTAAAATCTGCTAACAAATCAGACTGTAAAACAGCAATAAAGAGTAAAATTATGGCAAGTAAATTTCAAGAGTATGTCAGTCAATCAGCTTCAGTTGAGGGATTTTTTATAGAGCAAGCCGCTATAACCTGGGATTGCCTACTAAATTATCAAACCAGCCATTATATCAAAGGTAATTTTTTGGAAATAGGAGTGTGGAAAGGAAAATCGGCTATTTTATCTTGTCTTCATGCTAACCCAGAAGAAACCTGCCTATTAGTTGACTTGATTATGTTTGACGAAGCCCAAGAGCTTCTCAGAAATGTACACTCTAACAGTAATTTTTATCGATGTAAATCTCAAAATTTTTGGCAAAATGAAGCTAATCTTCACCAGTTTTTTTCCAGCTGTAGATGGATCCACATAGATGGAGCCCATTCCGGTTCCGCTTGTTTTAACGATTTACAGATTGCTAATCAGCTTTTGAGTGAGGAAGGAATAATTTGTATGGATGACTTTTTTAACCCCAGTTATCCCCAAGTGACAGCCGCAGTTTTTAACTTTCTTGATCAATTTCCTTTTTCCCTGAAACTTTTTCTGTGTGGTTTTAATAAAGGTTATTTAGCTCGCCCCTACTACTGCGACAACTATCTTCGTTATTTATTGGAGAATTTTCATAATGATTTATCGATGATAAACTATTCAGAAAAAATCACTCTCTATAAAACTTCCAGACCGGGAGATTTTAACTGCTTTGGTTTGCGGGAATATCAAGGGAAAGATTTTGTAGGATTAGATGAAGATAGCAGCAAAATCCTAATCTAGTTGGACTTACAGCGTTGCCTATAAAGATGAAGTATAACGGGATTTGGCATCATCTCTGCACCACCAGCTACTGTTCGAGTGTTCCGCAGTTCTGGCGTTCCCTAAAACCAGAGACTTCCTACTTCACCATTAAGATAACTGCCATAGTAGATTAATTAGTTTCTCAAAAACAACTGCTTGTTAACTGTTTCAATTATGACTAACAAAACTAATCAATTTAACGAAGATTACCAAAAAATGATGGATGACTTGGACGATCAAGTTTTGCAGGAAGTCCGACAAACTTTTAGACGGCTTAAAAAACTCGGCCATGAACCTAGAGTTATCTTTGATGTCGGAGCTTCTAATAGTGGTTGGTCTTGTTACATCAAAAGAATTTTACCGGAAGCAGAATTTTATTTATTTGAACCTCTCATAGACCACTGCTCTGACTATCAAGAGTTCCTTGAAAAAGCCCTGGAAATATATCCTTCCTTTAAATTACACAAAATTGCTTTGGGAGAAAAAACAGGAGAAATCACCATGAATGTCTTTTCTGATAGCGTGGTCAGTAGTACAGCTTTAGATATGACCAATACTGGTGTACGGACGACTCCTATTAAAGTCCAACAAATGACCTTAGATGATGCCATTGCCACCTTGAACCTACCAATTCCACAAGTTATTAAAATCGATACTCAAGGCAGTGAATTATCGATACTTAAAGGGGCAGAAAAAACGCTACCCCATGTGGATATTTTAGTTCTAGAATGTTGGCTCTATCGAGGCTACGGATCAAACACCCCCCTGTTAACTGAAATTATTGAGTGGTTGTTGTCCTATAACTTTCGACTTTGGGATGTGGGAGACCCCTATCGCAATGAACAGGGGATTTTAGCCACATTGGACTGCTTTTTTATCAACACCAAATCTGGCCTAATGCCCGATTGGTACTACGCCTAAGTCACTTATTAATTGTCAGGATATTTATGGGATATTTAGACTATTATGCCAGAGATTGTCTCAAGTATGTGCCGAGTCATAAACTGCACGAAAAAAAAGTCCTAATTGTCGGCTGTAATGATGGTAGAGACTGTCAACTTTTCCTTCAGTCAGCCGCAGTACATGGAGTTGATATCTGTGCAGAAATTGGGACGGGATTTGTTAACGAGAAGGTCACTTATTTTAAGGAGTCAGCCGAAGCAATGTCTCGGCCTGATAACTATTATGATATAGTCTTTTCGGCGGCAACAATGGAGCATATTCTTAACATTGAAGCAGCCTTTGCTGAAATGTTTCGTGTGACTAAACCGGGAGAATTGATTTACTGCGTTGGTGCGTCTCTGTGGAATTCTTACTATGGTCATCATCAGTATGGCTTGTTTTCAGATTATCCCTGGATTCACTTAAGATTAGCAAAAAATCAAATATTAGAGTATCTTAACCAACATAAAACTCTTCAGGCTCTAGTTCCCTTTGTTGAGCTGCTGGAAAAACTTAATTTGCTTTCTGTACCTTTAATTAAGGACGACCAAAATAGCTACGCAGAAAATTTAGTAAATTTTATGTTTTCCGATTATTTTAATTTTCGACCATCAACTCAATACCTAAAAGCTGTTGAACCTTTGGATGTTTCCTACATCATCAGAGATGAAATTTGGCAGGACGGCGAGAACTTATTAACCGATGAAATTCTGGAGGAATTAAATGCAAAAGGTTATACAAAAGAAGAGCTTTTATCAGTTTCCCATACCTTTGTAGCCATCAAGTAAAACTATTAAGAAAAATACAATATCAAGCAGGACAAAAGAACTCGTGACTGAACTCGCTCCCCATAACCCATCTCTGAGGGCTGACTATCAAAAGCACCAGGACAATCTGGATGACTCCGTTCTTCAGTTAGACCGTCAAGCTTTTCAACGGTTAGCTAACTTAGGCTACCACCCCAGCATTGTCTTTGACATTGGTGCCTCTGACGGTGTTTGGTCTTTCTACATGAAACAAGTCTTGCCCCAGGCTAACTTTCACCTCTTTGAGCCACTGATTGATCACAGTCCTGACTATCGCCAGTTTATGGAGGAAACCTTAAGAATTTATCCGTCCTTCTCCTTGCACAAGTATGCACTAGGCGATCGCAATTGTCATCTGGCCATGACTGTCTTCGACAATATTTTAGCCAGCAGTTGTCTGAGCGTGACTCCCCCCGATCAAGAGACACGGCTCGTCGAGGTTCCCATGCTAAGGTTGGATGAAGCAATGCAACAATTGAATCTACCCCAACCTCAGGTCATTAAAATTGATACCCAAGGTAATGAGTTAAGTATTTTGAAGGGAGCTACCCAGACCCTAGCCAAAGTGGAAGTTCTTTTGCTAGAATGTTGGCTGTATCGTGGCTATGGGCCAGAAACCCCCCTATTAACGGAAATTGCTAACTGGCTACTTCCCTTCAATTTCCGGCTATGGGATGTTACTGAGCCTTATCGAAACCCAGAGGGGATTTTGGCTTCCCTAGATTGTGTCTTTGTCCACACGAATGCCAGTTTTCCCAAAAATTGGTACTACTGAAGCCCTCTGCTCCCTTGTTTCAGCGGGAACTAATCAGGTTCTAGAGAAGTCCTGGCCAACCTAGATGCAAAATCAATTACCAGCTAAGCGATGAACTTTTTTTGAATCTTGATTACTGCCAAGTCTAGTAAAACTAAATGAACCGAGATCTTGACAAAAGCAATGGTTTTTAGTTACTCTTAGACTCGATAAACCTGATAACATATCTCTACTCTGATCACCACCATGATGTGGTTACATAACCTCTACTATCTGTCATCATGATGTAGCTATCCCTCTCTAAGTAAAACTTTTGGAGTTCAAAGAAAACTATGGCTCTTCTTCCTAGCAGTGCTTTAACCTTCCTCAATATTGCCTATTTTAAGGCTCCAGTTTCCCCCATTAGCTTTAATCAAGCTACCTATAGTTGGGTAGAGGCTGTACAGGGATGGGCGGCAGCCGCTTCTGATCCTGCGACCTTTAACAGCCTCACCAATGGCAATCCCCCAACCTACGGATATCTCATTTCTCCTAGTACAGGAAATGCGGAACAGTACGTTAACGATGTCTATCAGAATCTTTTTGGTTCCGGCCCTTCCGCAGCGAATCTCACTTATTGGAAAAACTGGCTGGCACAGTTTGGCAATAATATCTATATTGGCAAAGACGGAACCAACTATGGCATTGCCAGCTATAAGGCTTTAGTTGTCGCAGTTTACGAATATGCCACCGCAGACGAGATTGCTGCCCTCACTAACCGTCAAACGGTTTCGCAGTACTTCAGCACCTCCATGCAGAGTAATCCTTCGGGAAGCGTGCCTTCGTTTAATACGGCTCAGTATAATGCTGGGTGGGCGAGCATCAGCACGGTTACTAAAGATCCCGCTACCGTAACGACGGCTAAAGCCAGTATCGATCAGTACATAGCAACGACGGGTAGTGTGGGCAACAGTTTTGTGTTAACGCCCGATGTGGACATTAAGTCAGGAAACCAGTTCTTAGCTCCTCCCGTAGCAGGCTCGGCAGGCGGTGTTCTGAATACCTTTACTTCGGGTGATCAGTTAACGGGAACAGGAACTAATCCCACCTTGACCATTCTCTGGCAGCAGGATACGGCGGGTATTACCACTGTTCAGCCTACCCTGTTAAAGGGTATCAGTACCTTGAATGCGACTCTAGTGGCCAACGATCTGAAGGTTCTTTCCACCTTCGTTACGGGTCTGAAGACGGTCAATATCAATGACACCAGTGGTAATTTGACAATGACTAACCTCCAGTCGGCCCTGGAGACGATTTCTATCAGTCGTAGTTTTAGCGGCTCTGATGCTACCTTCACTATTGCTGATGCGGCTTTAGCAGGCACTGAAGATGCTCTAGCAATTAAGCTGAATCAAGTTGTTCCCGCAGCTTTCCCTGGTTTGAATACTGTGCTCGCAGTAAGTAACCTTTCTGGGACGGGCGGCTACGAGAAAGTTTCCGTGAACAGCGCCGGTTTCAGCAATACCATCGAAATAGGAGGAGTCCTAGGGCTGAAGTCCTTAACCATTACTGGTGATAAAACTTTAACTCTTGCCGGTGCTACTTCCCTAGCGAATACGGTAACGCTAGTAGATGCGAGCGCGTTTAATGCGGATTTGACCGTGACAAATGTCGCTCCCACTGGCAACTTAGAGTTTAAAGGCGGCCTAAAAGTTGATACTTTTACCCTCAGCGCGACGGCGGGTAATCACACCCTATCGGGAGGGGCTGGCGATGATAATCTCACCATTGGCAATAATAGTACGGTGAAGGTATCTGGAGGAGATGGTGATGATCGCATTACTTTCACTGACGGCTTCACTAAAACCGATGTTATTGCTGGTGATGCTGGGGTTAATACCTTAGCGTTTGCAACTCCTGCCAACGCAGAGGCGATCACGGAGGAAGATGCGAACATCACAGGTATCCAAACCTTAGCCTTAAACGCGCCTGGTAATGCCGCTGAAACCCTTCGGGCGGACTTCTTTGGCAATGATGTCAAAACCGTTACTCTGGAAAATGGTACTTTTGCCGCATACACTGTCCGTTATAACACTGGACAAAATACCCTTAACATTTGGAAAAACACTGGGGTATTAACGTTGGCAACTAACGGTACGGCGACCACCGACAAGGTTACAGTGAACTTAGTTGGCCGTCCCGTAGGGGTTTCAAACGATATCACGGTTAATGGTCTTGCGCTCAACCCTGTGGTTGGTACCACAGAACTCTTTACCGAAAGCTTGGTGATTAACTCTAGCAATGCAGCCACGGGTCATACTATTGGTGCTGGGGGCATCATCTTCAAAGAGGCACCCGGCGTAAACGAGACAGTCACCGTGACGGGGAATTCAGGTCTGACCGTTCAAGGTGCCATCATAGCAGATACAGTGGACGCTTCGGCCCTAACCGGTACTACTGGTTTAACAATGAACTTTGCCATGGGGAATGCCGCCAATGGTGCGACGGTTCTTGGTTCTCTCACGGGCGTGAATAAGTTACAGGGATCGGCCTTCAATGATACGATCACGGCAGGCGGAGCCGGCGACACCTTAATAGGAAATGGCGGAGCGGATACCCTAACGGGCGGTGCAGGCGTTGACACCTTTGTGCAAACTGCTGGGGCGACTGTCGCTCTGACACAGGGTCCAGCCGTGGGTGGTTTTGGAACTGTTAACTTAACCAATGGAACTGTTGCTCAGTTGACCAACTTAACTGCTCCCGCTCCTGCACCAGTCGATCCTCTCTCTGGCCCCGATATTATCCAGTCATTCGAGGCCACTGACCTGTTCCGAACAGGCTCTGCTGGCAACTATACCTTGTTAGGAGCGGGTGGAGCTATTGCTATCGGTCAAAACTTTGGTATCCGAGGGAACTACACTGCCACTGGCACTGGTGCTGGTACTTTTACCGTCAATATTGCGGCAGGTAACGATCTGCTTGTGTTTACGGCAGCGGGAGTAGCCTTGAACGCGGGCGCCAACTTGGGCACTAACTTAAGCATCCTTCAGGGAGGTGGCGCATTAGCCCTAGGGGCAGCCAACTTCGTCTAAATTTTATCCGCAGAGATTAGTTTTGTCTGTGTCTAATTTAGTCCGATTTGTATCGTGCCAAGGTTCTACCTTGGCACGATAAAAGGGAGGGTCTCCCTCCCTTCTCTGCTCCCCTGATCTAGTCATAGTAGGGTTAATTCATCAATCAACTCTCAAAGGTAGGGTTAATTCATGAATTAACCCTACCTTTGATAAGGGGGGTGTCGATCCCCCCTTCCCCCCTTGATAACTGTCCTTTAGTCACATCTTTCTTAACACTTCAAACCTTTGTAGCACAAGGCTTTCAAGACTCGGTTAACAATTTGTAATATTCCTTGTTGACACCCTTACTGACAAAGAAAAAACTGAAATCAAGTCAGGATAAGGGTTG
>NZ_JAQMSY010000008.1:0-12557 GCF_028329095.1 Microcystis sp. CS-574 | reverse complement strand
CCCCAAAAGCTTGGATTGAGTAATAAAACCGAAAGTAATACCATTTCTCTAAATGAAAACTACACATCGAATTTAAATCCCCCTTTAAGTTCCCCTTTTTAAGGGGGATTTAGGGGGATTAAACTTCTGTAGTCAGACTTTGGAGAATTGGTATAACCCCCAATTTTAGGAGAAAGTTTCCCCTGAAAAATCCCAAATTAGTAGATTTACAAAAATGAGATGCACCCTTATGGTTACCCTGTCACCCTGTCCCCACTAAAAACTTTTTGCCACAAACCCTAGTTATTGTTTTGGCTTCTGATTACTATAGAGTCGTTTGAATTCTTTTTGTTGTTGATTATGATCGACAATTGGTTCAGGATAACCGCAACGATGTCTTTCTAAACGGGGGATTTTCCCGGTTACTAGATATTCCGTATCTACGGAAGCTAATTCCGGCAGCCATTGACGAATATATTCCCCTTCTGGATCGAATTTTTGTGTCTGACTAGCGGGGTTAAAAATTCTTAAAGGTTTCGGATCCATGCCACTAGAGGCACTCCACTGCCAACCACCATTATTAGCGGCTAAATCGCCATCAAAAAGTTTCTGCATGAAGTATTTTTCGCCTTTTTGCCAGTTAATAATTAAATCTTTGGTTAAAAAACTCGCCACAATCATGCGACAACGATTGTGCATCCATCCCGTTTCATTTAATTGTCGCATGGCCGCATCAACGATCGGATAGCCGGTTTTTCCCTGGCACCAAGCTTGAAAATGTTCTTCGTTATCCTGCCAAGGAAAATGACGAAATTCTTTTCTATAAGCACCGACCGCCAATTCTGGGAAAAAATAGAGACAATGCTGGTAAAATTCCCGCCAAGCTAACTCTTGCTGCCAAGTGATAATACTATTTTTTGCTTCCTCGGCCCGGCAATTTTCTAATAACTCTAGGGTTGCCGTCCAAATTGTGCGAATGCCAATCGCCCCAAATTTTAAAGCGGCACTCAAGCGCGAGGTGCCATCGAAAGCGGGGAAGTTACGATCTTCTTGATAATTGTTAATAACCCCTTGACAAAATTCTTCTAATCTGCTATTGGCGGCTTTTTCTCCGGGGGTGAGGGGTAAGGGGTTTTGCCAGGTAAAACCTAAATTTTCTAGGGTTGGTAAATTAATAGTTTCTGTGAGTTTCTCCCCCTCATTTTCGTCTAATCCTTGCAGGTTTTCTAGGGTTTTGGGGCGGGCTTTGGCTAATTGGCTCCAATTTTTCCAAAAAGGAGTATATACGGTGTAGGGGCTTTTTGAGAGGGTGAGGACTTGTCCTGGAGCCTGGAGAAGTTGATCCCAGAAGGTTTCTACTTCAATTCCTTTTGTTTGTAAAGCGGCAATTACCTGTTGATCCCGTTGACGCGCGTAGGGTTCAATATCGAGGTTAAAAAAAACTGCTTTTGCCGATAAATTGCCGGCTAAGTTGACGAGTGTTTGACTGGGGTTGCCGCGAATAATCACTAATTGACTACCTTTTTGGCGATAATTTTTTTCTAATTCCTCTAGACAACCGAGCAGATAGGCAACTCTAGCAGGGGCGATATCATCCCCTTCTAAAATAGCAGGATCGAGGCAGAAAACCCCGATGATTTTCGGACTACGCTCCCTAGCTTTACTCAGTCCAATATTATCCGAGAGACGTAAATCGCGACGATGCCAGAAAAGGATTAGGTTTGACATAAAGTAAGGTGATGAGAAGATTATCAGGAGGGAGATTATTTTACATTGAGCTTGTCGAAATGTGGGGTACAGTTAAGAACAAATTCAATTCAAAAATACTCTTTCTGTCATTATAGGACAGTGGATCAAGAATAATTGTCTAATTGGGTGCATCTCATTTTTGTAAATCTACTGAGTTGGGATTTTTAAAGGGAAACTATCTTCTAAAGTTGGTCATTACTTCCGATTTTATCATTCAATGCAAGCCTTTGGGGGGTAGAACCCCCCAAACCCACCGTCGGGGGTAGGGCTGTTTCATTCTCCCATCAGAATACCAAAAGTAAAAGCGATCACAGTCAGATAAAATGAGGGTAATGATTCGGTAGTAGTGCCGTAGCCCTCTTGCTTATCTGGTATGAATTGTGTAGAATATTTGTTAATAAAAATAATTGGAACCCGATCAGTCTTTAAACCTCTAGCTTGAACATGACTTTTCTGATAAATATCTTTTTCTGGCTCCTGTCTGGCTTACTCAAATATCAGTCTAGCACCGAACAAAATCCCCCCCTAGTTCACCTCTATTCCCCTGTCCTAATTGTGGTTCTCACCATACTATCAAGAATGGTTCTATTCATAATGGAAAACCCAAACGTCAATGTAAAGAATGTGGTCACTGAGCTTTTACATTGAGCTTTTACATTGAGCTTTTACATTGAGCTTTTACATTGAGCTTGTCGAAATGTGTCGAAATGTGCTGAATTTAATCCCATGTATAGACGAGAATTACTGCAATTTATAGGCTCTCATGCTCTTTTTGGGGCTATTAATCCAGAATTTACTTGGAATTATCAAAATATTGACCATTGGGGCGAATTATCAACGAATTATCGCCTCTGCACCACGGGAAAGCAACAAACACCGATCGATCTGAGTATAGTGACTGAAAAAGAGCTATACCAACCCACCTTTAATTATCGTCCTATACCCCTAAAAATTCGCCATAACGGTCATACAATCTTGGTTCAGACCGAAAAAGTTGGAAACATGAGTTTTCACGGCGAAAACTGGGATTTATTGCAGTTCCATTTTCATCACCCCAGCGAACATCAGATTAAAGGTCAGTCTTTCCCTCTAGAAATTCATTTAGTGCATCGAAATGGGAAGGGAAATTTAGCAGTTGTGGGCATCTTAGCCGAAATTGGTGCTTTTAATCCCTATTTACAAACCATTTGGGATTATTTGCCCCAAGAACCTTCTCCTGAAATGATTATCCCCGATACTTGGGTCAATGTCGGGCTTTTACTGCCGGAAAATAGCGGTTTCTATGAATATCAGGGGTCTTTGTCCACTCCTCCCTGTAGCGAGGATGTTCTCTGGTTAGTCTGGCAAAATACGATCAAAATTTCTCCCCAACAACTGCAACAATTGGCCGCAATTTTGCCCCGTAATGCGAGGAATATTCAACCCTTAAACGGGCGATCAATCCTGCATTTCAGATAATTTAGATAATTTTATTAACTTTTAGACCAAAAATGGTAAATAACTCAGGAATGCGCTCAATAACTAAAGCTTCGGTCGCTGTCCAGTCACTTTCTTTAGTGGCTAAAACCCCTAGAACACTCAGAGGAACCTGTAAAAATAGGTGACTTAAGAGGAGAGCGATCGCAGCGATGACTAAACCTAAAAGCCGCCATTGGGGGAGATAGGCGGCCACGGCAGCCGCTAGAGGGGCAAAATTATAGATAGGCCAAGCGATGAGAATTAAGAGGACGACTCCCAAAAGAGTCAGAAGACGATGGCGAGGACGTTGAAAAAGAGAGAGAATTTTTAACTGTTCGGGGGTGAGTTGACTCGGTTTCAGGGCGACCAACAAAAGACTAAAGATATCAAAAGGTTTTGTCCACTGCATCCAAAAGACGGGAATAATAGCGATCGCTCCCAGAAATAGCCATTCTAGCCAAAGAAAAGGCAAGGGATCGCCCACAGCTAAACCAATCCAAGCGATTTGTAAAAAGATTGGCAAAGCCGCTAACCCTGCCAGATGAATCCACAAAAAAGGTTCTGATTTCATAGAGGGAAATGAGAATTATAAATTATAAATTATGAATTATGAATTATGAAGTGGGGAGATGGGGGAGTGGGGGAGTGGGGGAATTATGACTGATAACTGATAACTGATAACTGATAACTGACTCCCGACTCCCGACGGTTCAAGTGTAATTAACTGGATAAAGTGCGACGTTTCATGACCATTTCGTAGGCTTCGATAATGTCGCCTTCTTTCCAGTCATTGAATTTAGAAACACCGACACCGCACTCGAAACCGGTGGCCACTTCTCGGGCATCTTCCTTCATCCGTTTGAGGGAATCAAGAACCCCCTGATAAACAATTTCCTTGCCGCGACGCACGCGCAGGAAGCGATTCCGCACCAGTTTACCGGATTGGACATAACAACCAGCCACGGCCCCACGACCGACGGTGAAGACGGCCCGCACTTCGGCAAAACCGAGGTGTTCTTCCACTTCTTCGGGGTCGAGAAGACCTTCCATCGCCCCTTGAATATCATCGAGGAGCTTGTAGATGATATTGTAATCGCGGATATCAACTCCTTCCCGATCGGCGGATGCGCGCGCACCACTGGCAAGGGTGGTATTAAAGCCCACCACCACCGCACCACTAGCGGCGGCCAGATCCACATCGGTTTCGGTGATTTCCCCCGGAGAGGCGAGGAGAACCCGAATCTGTACTTCGTTTTGGGGTAACTGTTTGAGCGCACCGAGTATGGCCTCGACGGAACCTTGCACATCTGCCTTGAGGATGAGATTAAGTTCCTTGAGTTGTCCTTCTTGAGCTTGGATAGAGAGGGTGCTAAGGCTAACGCGACGGGAGGAGAGGGCCTGTTGTAAACGGGTGTTGCGTTGTTCGATCGCCCGTTGATCAGCGATTGATCGGGCCTCTTTCTCACTTTCATAGACATCGAACTCATCGCCAGCGGCCGGCACATCACTGAGACCGAGGATTTCCACGGCAAAGGAGGGGGTGGCTGCTTCGACTTTTTGACCGCGATCATCGATCATGGCCCGAATTTTGCCGAAAACGGAACCGGCGACGATGCTATCACCGACGCGGAGAGTACCATTCTGGACGAGCAGGGTAGCCACGGGGCCTTTGGTGCGGTCGAGGTTAGCTTCGATGACGGTTCCCTTGGCCAAGCGATCGGGGTTAGCGACCAATTCCTCCACTTCTGCCACCAAGAGAATCATTTCCAGCAGATTATCGAGATTTTCACCCCGCAGGGCGCTCACGGGAACCATAATCGTCTCACCGCCCCAATCTTCGGCCACCAGTCCCTGTTCGGTCAATTCCTGTTTAATCCGGTCGGGGTTAGCCGAGGGTTTATCGACTTTGTTAATCGCCACCACGATGGGGACTTCCGCAGCCCTGGCGTGACTGATTGCCTCTTTCGTTTGGGGTTGTACGCCATCATCGGCGGCTACCACCAGCACCGCTATATCGGTGACTCTCGCCCCGCGGGCCCGCATAGCGGTAAAAGCTTCGTGGCCGGGGGTATCCAAAAAGACAATCTGTTCCGGTTTGCCGTTATGTTCCACATCGACGTGGTAAGCACCGATGTGCTGGGTGATGCCGCCGGCTTCCCCCTGGGCGACTTTGGTTTTGCGGATCGAGTCGAGGAGAGTGGTTTTACCGTGGTCAACGTGACCCATAATGGTGACGACGGGGGGACGACGCTGGAGACTTTCCCAGTCGGAGACATCGATCATTTCCGTGGTTTTGATCGCCGCCGACTGGGTGCTGGGGGTTTCCACGGCGATCTCGAAGTCCCTGGCGATCATTTCGATCGTGTCCACGTCGAGAGTTTGGGTGATATTAACCGCCATCCCTTTAAAAAATAGGGTTCTGATGATCTCGGTTTCGGGGACTTTCATCAATTCCGAGAGGTCGCGCACGGTGAGACTGCCAGTGACGACGATGCTTTCCGGGCGTTTTTCCTCTTGAGGTTCTTGGCGCTCGCTTTTCGGGCTGCCGGTGTGGGCGGTTGGTTTACTGGGGCGCTTAACTTTGACTGCTGTTGGGGTGCCGGGGGTGGCAGCTTTAGCGCTGGGCGGTTTGGGTGGACGAGCGGTGGAAAGGGTAAAACTGGGGCTATTGATTAACCCGGATAGTTCCGATTCTAGATCATCGTCATCTTCAAAGAGGGCTTGGGTGCGGCGTTTGTTTTTGCCAGCAGTTTTGGCGGTTTTAGCCGCTTTTTTCTCTTCTTCTTCTTCTTCTTCCCAGGTAGATTTTTTGGCCATGCGAGGGGGCATGGTCGGTCGTTTGAGTTTTTTGGGCCCGTCTGCTCCGAGCAATCCGGTATCCGTATCGATTTCTGTGCCATCAACACCAGATTTCTTGGTGGTGTCGGTTTCTTCCTCGCCGGTAGCCGAGATTTTAGCGGGCATACCGGGGCGAACTGGGCGCTTCAATTCCACCGTCTCCCGCACTTCTCTAGCTGGTTCCCCCAGTTTCGGGCTTTTTCCGTCGGGTCTGCGGTGGAGGGTCGGTTTTTCTGGTTTAGCCAAGCCAGCCCTGCGCTCAGGATTAGGGGCGTTTTCGCTCTCGCCGCGCTCGCGTTTTTCCCCCCCCCTTCGACTTGGCTCAGGGCAAGGGGGCCTGTCGTTACTGCCAGGGGCATTTTTAGATCGGGGTTCTAGCCGGCCCGAGGCACTGCCCGGGCGTGGTTTCGGGGTGAGGGAAGGTCGATTAGGTGGGGCGATTAAGGTGGAGGATACTTCTGGCACTAGCGGCGTTTCGGTCGGGGTTTCTTTAACACTGGCGGACTGAGATGGCATCTCTGCAGCGGTGGGGGGAGTTTTTTCGGCCGCACCGTCGCGCCCTGGGGCAGCAACGAGGGGTTTAACTGGGGGACGGGGAGGACTGATTAAAGTCGGTTTAGCTGAGGAACCGGCAGACCCGGGATAGATTTCCCCTTCTTCGCCAGTTTCGGGGCGGTTGTGTTTATGCAGGGCTAAAATCTTTTGTTTTTTTTCTTCGGCAGGACTAACCGATTCTCGCTGACCCGTGCTATTTTTGCTGGTACTCGAAACAACTCCCTTCGCAGCAATTGCCTTGATGCGTTGGGCATCCTCTTCGCTGATCGTGCTACTGTGGCTCTTGTACTCGATGTTCAACTGGTCACAGATATCCAAAATGTCTTTGTTGTCTAGATTCAATTCTTTTGATAAATCGTAAATTCTGACTTTCGCGTTACTCATCCATTATCCCCCGGCTAAAGTGTTAGTGATCCTATAAGTTGGCTGATTTTTTGATCCTGTCAGGACTGCCCCCTTTCCATGGTAACGATTTTGTGGCTATGATCGTCAATTTTAATCCTGATTTGGACGACCTTGCTTGGCAGTCCCGAGGCGCTCTTGCAAGGATTCATAGAGCGTTTCGGGAATATTGGCTTTTAGGGCGCGTCCGAGACGATTTTTTTGCCTGGCCAGTTGCAGACAGTTGGGCTGCGGACAGATATAGGCGGCTCTTCCCATGCCTTGATCTAATTGTATCTGTCCGGACGGGTGTAGTCGGACAATTCGCCAAAAAGATTCTTTCGGGGCGAAGAGACGGCAGCTAATACAGCGTCGATAATTGACGAAGGGGTTCATTCTTGGTCTAAATCTTGGGATTCTGGGTCTGTTTCAGCGGTTTTTACCTCTTGTTCGCCTTTATAGAGGGCGATATCCTTAATATCGATTTTCCAGCCCGTCAGACGGGCGGCTAGACGCACGTTCTGTCCTTCTTTGCCAATCGCTAAACTCAATTGATCCTGTGCCACCAGTACCAATGCTTGTCTTTCTTCGGCATTAGTGAACAAAACTTGGTCGATACGGGCGGGACTAAGGGCATTGGCGATGTAGGTGGCTGGATCCGGAGACCAGCGAATCACGTCGATTTTTTCTCCCCGCAATTCGTTCACCACGGCTTGAATCCGCGAACCTCTGGCCCCAATACAGGCCCCAACCGGATCCACGTCTCTTTCTAGGGTATCGACGGCGATTTTTGTGCGCGAACCAACGTGACGGGAGGGGGGATTAGCTTCTCGAGCGACGGCGACAATACGCACGATTTCCTCCTCGATTTCGGGAACTTCGTTAGCGAACAGATATACTACCAAACCCGCCGCCGCTCTGGAAACGATTAATTGCGGGCCGCGGTGAGAACCTTCTAGGACTTTTTTGAGCAGCACTTTAAAGGTGGCGTTGGCCCGATAGTTATCGTTGGGCAGCTGTTCCCGTTTCGGTAGTTCTGCTTCCACTTCCGGTTGACCGTAGGTGCTTTGTACCATGACAATAGCGGCCTGTCTTTCAAAACGGACAACCCGGGCCTGTAAAACGGTTCCTTCCAGATCTTGGAACTCCTCTTGAATCAATTTACGTTGGTTATCCCGCAGTTTTTGCAGTAAAACCTGTTTAGTTTGAATCGCCGCCATGCGACCAAATTCTTTTTGGTCGGGGGTGACATCAAGAACTACTTCATCCCCTAACTGGGCCTCATCGGCTACTTCTTGCACTTCTTTGAGACCGATGTGATGGTCGGGATTGGTCACTTCTTCCACAATAGTTTTAGTCGAAAGGATGCGAAAGCCCTCTTCTTCTACGTCTAATTCCACATCAAAGTTATTGAAATAATCTTCATGGAATTGAGCAGCTTTTTCTAAACTTTGGGCGCGTCGATAACGTTCGTAACCCTTGATTAGGGCTTCACGCAAGGCTTCCTGTACGGCATTTTTGGGCAGATTATGTCGTTGGCTAATTTCTTCGAGCATTATTTTTAAACCGGGCAAATTAACAGTAGCCATAATTATTTTTTCTCCTTACTTTTGAGTTATTAGTTAGAACTTGGAATAGGCAATAAGGAACAGGCAATGGGCAATAGAGAGAATAAATAAAAGCAGTCTCCTGGCGACCGTCTCCTGTCCTTTTTTTTACTTTTGATCCCGCCGCTCATCTAAACGGACGCTGATGACGGTAGTGCGATCGATGGTCAGGGATCGACCTTTTTGGTTAAGATAAATAGATTGCTGGTCTCTACCTTGCAGTTTTCCGCGCCATTCTTGCGGTTTTCCCTGGCTATCCTGGCCGGTAACGATGACGGGAAAGCCTTTAAAAGACTGAAATTCGCGCTCACTGCTCAGTTGTCGAGAAATGCCGGGGCTAGATATTTCTAAAACGTAGGCCCCAGGTAAGATTTCTTGACTGTCGAGGGCGGTTTCTAGGGCCCGACTCATCTGCTCACAGTCCTCTAAACCGGTATCTCCCGCAAGATTGCGAATATCGACGCGCAGGACGGGAGGCCTTTTATTGGTTTGGAAAACGATATCGACCACTTCTAGCCCCAAGTTTTCAGCGATAGGGGTGGCTAGGTGCAGCAGGTCGGGGATGAGCGGATGGGTCATGATTTAGACAATAAAAAAAGCGGGCGAAACCCACTTCCCTAAACTGTTAGTGATTGGGATAGGCAGTTGTTAGACTACCTAGCTGAATACAGTATAGCAAAAAACCGTCATCACTATTTGCCCTCAGGGTCGTGGCTGGGGGCAAACAGAACAGTGGTCACGATCGAGTCGATCTGTCACAATGGATACAGGGTAACTAGATATAGAGTCAATTATGGATCAAAAATCTCCACTCACCGTAGTTAGAGCCAAGTCAGCCAAGAATCGTGGTCATCGGCCAGTATGGAAAGGGATTGTCACCACTTGGATGATTCTGCAAACCTTTGGCCATGTCACTCCTGCTTGGAGTCAAAAAAACCAAAATACCCTCACCTACGGTGAATTGTTAGAGAAAATCGAGCAAGGCAAGGTAAAAAAGGTGGAAATCAATCCTTCTTTGCAGCAGGCAGCAGTTACCCTCGTCGGTCAAACGGACAAGGATCCCCCGAAGGAAGTCAATTTATTTGACCAAAATCCCGAATTAATCAAGAAACTGGATGCTAAAAAAATTGAGTACGGCATTCTCCCCAGCACTGACAATTCAGCCCTGATCAATGTTCTCACTAACCTGTTAGTGATTATTATCGTCTTGGGATTATTGGTGTTTATTATCCGTCGTTCTGCCAATGCTTCCGGTCAAGCGATGAACTTCGGTAAATCAAGGGCGCGGTTTCAGATGGAGGCGAAAACTGGCATAGAATTCGATGATGTGGCGGGTGTGGATGAGGCCAAGGAAGATCTAGAGGAAGTGGTAACATTCCTCAAACAACCGGAAAAATTTACGGCTATTGGCGCAAAAATCCCCAAGGGAGTCCTGTTAATCGGGCCACCGGGGACGGGGAAAACTTTACTGGCTAAAGCGATCGCAGGAGAGGCGGGAGTGCCTTTTTTCAGCATCTCCGGGTCGGAATTCGTGGAGATGTTCGTCGGGGTTGGTGCGTCGCGAGTGCGAGATCTGTTCCGAAAAGCCCAGGAAAATGCCCCTTGTTTGGTTTTTATCGATGAAATTGATGCCGTTGGTCGTCAAAGAGGGATCGGTTATGGGGGAGGTAATGATGAACGGGAACAAACCCTGAACCAATTATTGACGGAAATGGATGGTTTTGAAGGAAATACGGGCATTATCGTCATTGCCGCCACCAACCGCCCCGATGTTTTGGATTCGGCCCTGCTGCGTCCGGGTCGTTTTGACCGACAGGTGGTGGTGGATTATCCAGATTCTAAGGGACGTTTGGCCATTTTGGAGGTCCATTCTCGCGATAAAAAGGTGGCTGCTGATGTGGCTCTGGAGGCGATCGCCCGGCGCACCCCCGGTTTTACCGGGGCAGATTTGGCTAATATGCTCAACGAAGCGGCGATTTTTACTGCCAGACGGCGCAAAGAGGCGATTACGATGGAGGAGGTCAACGATGCGATCGATCGGATTGTGGCCGGTATGGAAGGGCGCGCTTTAGTGGATAGTAAAGCCAAGCGTTTGATCGCCTATCACGAAGTTGGCCATGCGATTGTCGGTACTCTCTGTCCTGGCCACGATCAAGTGGAAAAAGTCACCCTGATTCCCCGGGGTCAAGCGCAGGGGTTAACTTGGTTCACTCCCGATGAAGAACAGGGTTTAACCAGTCGTTCCCAGTTGTTGGCCCGAATTGCGGGATTATTAGGGGGACGGGTGGCGGAGGAATGTGTCTTCGGTGAGGATGAAGTGACCACCGGTGCTGGTAATGATATTGAAAAAATTACCTATCTGGCCCGACAGATGGTAACGCGTCTGGGAATGTCGGAATTGGGATTGATTGCCCTAGAGGAGGATGGTAATTCCTATCTCGGTGGTGCTGGCGCTGGTTATCATGCCGACCATTCTTTCGCGATGATGGCGAAAATTGATGCACAAGTGCGGGAACTTGTCAAGCAATGCCACGATTTAGCAACAAAACTTATCCTTGACAATCGTATGGCGATTGATCGCTTGGTGGAGATACTGATTGAACAGGAAACCATTGACGGCGACGAATTCCGGCGTTTATTGACGGAATTTCAGCAACAAGCGGATCGGTCAATGGTGACTATGGTTTAATTTGCTCTTCGTCTCCTTGCTTCATTCAGTGCTTAGGAGACGATTTCAGCCAAAAATCTGCTAATCAGTCGGACAAAGCCAGAATTAACGACTAACATTGTGAGCGGGGATTTTACTCATGGAATGACCGTTATGATTGCCTTTGGTGGAAGCAATAATATTAGCTTCTAAAGCTGAATTGATCTCGGCCAACATTTCTAGATTGAAACGATAGCCAACGTTGCGGACGGTTTGAATTAAATTAGGTTGTCTGGGATCGGTTTCGATTTTTTTCCGCAGAGAGAGAACATGAGTATCAATTGTCCGGGGGTTATCTATTTCCTCGGGCCAAGCGCGACGCAGTAAATCGGCTCTTGATAGGGGTGTTCCCTCCGCTTGGGCTAAAACGTAGAGTAGGCTAAATTCTTGGGGCGTTAATTCGATATACTCCCCGCGAAATTGTACCCGTCTTTGGGCTAAATCTATTTTTAATTGTCCATAATCCAAGTGTAGGGGAGCAGCCCTACCGCCTAAACGACGGGTTAACACTTCTACCCTAGCCATAAATTCTTGCATTCCAAAGGGCTTTTTCAGGTAGTCGTCGGCCCCGGCTTTTAAACCATTGACCACATCTTTTTCGCCATTGCGGGCCGAGAGAATCAGTATTAGAGAATGTTTTTGTTGATAAAGCCAACGGCAGAGTTCGATTCCATCCCCGTCGGGTAAGTCGGAATCGATAATTGCTAAGGTTGGTTGACGGTGAAGGAAAGCTTGACGCGCACTTTGCAGGTTTGCCGATTGATTGACCAAATAGCCGGCCTGTTGCAGATGCCAAGCTAATAGCGATCGCAAGTGCGGGTTGCCCTCAACAATAGAAATATGGATCGATACCACTTGAGTTTCTGCCCCATTACTGCACAGATTGACACATTGTCAGGGTATCAGAATTAATGTCAAGATGTTGTAACAATCGTAACATTCGTCAGCCGTCAGACTTCGGCACAAGCTCAGTAGTTCGACAAGCTCACTAACACGAACGCTTTTTTCTCCCTTCTCCCTGCTTCCATCACCCCATCACCACCCGCAACGGCTCGACCTAGCATCGCGGCTCGACTGAGCTTCGCCGAACGTCCGAACGTCGCGCACGAAGTGGTCTGCCCACTTCATAATTCATAATTTATCCCACATTCCGCATTTCTTATCATTCAATTGATAATTTGATAATTATTACTAATACATTGCTTACAACCCATTGGCAGGAAGGATTATAGCTACAATTATTGATTTTCATCAAGGTGATGTAAAAATATATAAGAATATAT
>NZ_JAQMSY010000112.1:0-23596 GCF_028329095.1 Microcystis sp. CS-574 | reverse complement strand
GTGTAGGGTGTGGGGTGTAGGGTGTGGGGTGTAGGGTGTGGGGGTTATTTATTTTCAAGAGCGCGAATCAAAGTTAGCAGGAGTCGGCCTACTGATTCACATTGATTAAGAATAGGATTGACGCTCTGAGGGGAAGCTAGTTCAACTCTTTGAGAGATTAACCAATGAGTCTCCAACTCTTTGAGAGAACCTTGAGCTATGTACAAAAATTGGATGTATTCTCCCCGGGTTTTGCGTCCATACCCCTCGGCAATATTCGCTGCTATTGACACCGAAGCTCGGCGAATCTGTGTTGTCATCCCATAAAGCTCTTCTTTGGGAAAAGTTTTAGTGAGACGATAGCAACTTTCAGCTAAATTTACGGCCTCCTGCCAAACTCTTAAATCTCGGTAAGATTGAATTTTTGAATCCGCCATAGATTTTATCAACTTATCCCTATAGCCTACACTCTACACCCTGTCTCAACCCAAAAGATTGTACTACAATTTTCAGTACCCAGTTTCAATGCAAAGGGGGATAATTTTCGTTAACAATTCTTAAGGAAAAACCAGAAAAATTAGCTGTACGGGGGATGATACCGTAGAAAAGGCAATAGAATAATCATCGTGATATGACTGACTCCCCTGAAATACCTTATTTATTACGCGCTGCCAAAGGAGAAATCTTACCCCGTCCTCCCGTGTGGATGATGAGACAAGCAGGACGTTATATGCAGATTTATCGGGAATTGCGGGATAAATACCCCAGTTTTCGGGAAAGATCGGAAAATGCCGATTTAGCGATCGAAATCTCCCTGCAACCTTGGCGTGCTTTTCAACCGGATGGGGTGATCATGTTCTCCGATATCCTCACTCCCCTAGCGGGAATTGGTATTCCCTTTGATATTATCGAAAGTAAGGGGCCGATTATCGATTCTCCCATTCGTACTCAAGCGCAGGTGGACCAACTTAATCCCCTCGATCCCGATCAGTCTTTACCTTTTATCAAAACGATTTTAAAAACCCTGCGTCAAGAGGTGGGAAATAAATCCACTGTCCTCGGTTTTGTCGGAGCGCCTTGGACTTTAGCAGCATACGCAGTGGAAGGGAAAGGTTCTAAAAGTTATTCTGTGATTAAAGGGATGGCTTTTTCGGAACCCTCGGTACTGCACCAATTTTTAGATAAATTAGCGGATATGATCGCCACCTATGTCCGTTATCAAATCGATTGTGGGGCGCAAGTAGTACAAATGTTCGACTCTTGGGCGGGTCAATTAACTCCCCAAGATTACGATGTTTTTGCCTTACCCTATCAACAAAAAGTAGTTCGTTTGGTGAAAGAAACCCATCCCCATACACCGTTAATTCTCTACATTAGTGGCAGTGCTGGCGTTTTGGAAAGAATGGCTAAATCGGGGGTTGATATTATTAGCGTCGATTGGACCGTAGATATGGCGGAAGCGAGACAGCGTTTAGATAAATCGATGATGGTTCAAGGTAATATCGATCCGGGGGTTTTATTCGGTTCCCAGTCTTTTATTCGCGAGCGGATTATTGATACTATTCGTAAAGCAGGTAATCAAGGTCATATTCTTAATTTAGGTCATGGTGTTTTGGTGGGAACTCCTGAAGATAACGTGCGTTTCTTCTTTGAAACCGCTAAAGGATTTAGTTATCAATAAAGTTACTCAGGGAACAGGGGATGGGGAAATGGGGAAATGGGGGGATTCAACTAATACCCCAAAACCCTAAAACCCCAACACCGGTTTTTACTTTTTACTTTTGACTTTCACACTGTCCCCTAAATTCTGCCGTATCAATTAAAATAATGAAAAAGATATTTCTAACGGGTGTGAGTGGCTGTATTGGGCATTATATCGCCGAGATTTTACTGGAAAATCCCGACTATGAATTATATTTTTTAGTGCGTAATCCAGAGAAGTTAAAATTTACTTATCAAGGGCGATCAAATGTTCATATACTTTTAGGCGATATGCAAAATATTGGGGTATATGCGGAGCTTTTAAAAACAATGAATATAGCGGTTTTAATCGCTACCAGTTGGGGAGGAGAGGAGGAAAGTTATCAAATTAATGTGGTAAAAACCCTAGAATTAATTAGTTATTTAGATGCTCAAATCTGCGAGAAAGTCCTCTACTTTTCTACCGCCAGCATTCTCAATCAAAATAATCAACCTTTACCCGAAGCTGGGGAGATAGGAACTAATTATATCCGCACTAAATACATTTGTTATAGCAAATTTACTGACCTAGAAATCGCCGATAAAATTATCACTTTATACCCCACTTTTGTCTTAGGTGGTGACGAAAATAAACCCTACTCTCATATCTATGGTGGTTTACCGGATGTGTTGAAATATATCGGTTTAGTGCGTTGGTTTCAAGCTGATGGCAGTTTTCATTTTATCCATGCCAAAGATATAGCTCAAGTGGTGAATTATTTAATCGAAAATCCCGCACCAGAAAGCAAAATTGTCCTAGGCAATCAATGCACAACAGCTAACCAAGCAGTGGAGGAAATCTGTACTTATTTAAACAAAAAAATCTATTTTCGCATTCCTTTATCTTTAACCATTGCTAACTTTTTTATCAAAGTTTTTAACTTGCAGATGGAAGCATGGGACCGTTTTGCGATGAATTATCGCCACTTCACCCACATTAAAACCTATACTGCTGCTGATTTTGGTTTAAAAAACTATTGTTCCACCCTCGATGATGTTTTAGCCTTGCGAGGAATTCCCCGAAAAAAACCCTAAGTAGAGGGAACGGAAAAATATCTATAATTAATTCTGTCTGGATACTTACAGCGTTTCCCTAAAGATGAAGTCTAACCTAATTCCGCGACTGACTCCCCAAAACGAAAACTTCCTACCTCACCATTAAGATAACTGCTCTATCGGTGATTCTTGAATTAGTACAAGTGTATGAACAACCGCGTGTAAGCATCCCACCGAAAAACTAATGCGCGGGGGGTTTGGGGGGTAGAACCCCCCAAAAACTTGGCTTGAGTGATAAAATCAGAAATAATGCCCAACTCTTAACGCCAAATAGACTAATCTTGAAATTGTCTAGCATGAAATTGAGCGTAACGACCATTAAGATTTAATAACTCCTCGTGATTACCCACCTCGATAATTTCACCCTTTTCTAAGACTAAAATACGGTTAGCTTTTCTGACAGTTGCTAATCGGTGAGCAATAACAAATACCGTGCGCTCCGTCATAATTCTTTCTAAAGCTTCCTGCACTAAAGCTTCCGATTCCGAATCGAGCGCTGAAGTCGCTTCATCTAAAATTAAAATTCTCGGATTAGATAAAACCGCTCGCGCGATGGCGATTCTTTGTCTTTGTCCACCCGATAAATTAACACCCCTTTCTCCCACATAGGTATAGTAACCCTGGGAAAGTTCACCGATAAATTGATGAGCGTTGGCAATTTTTGCCGCTTTTTCCACCTCTTGCAGATTAAAATCTCCCTGACCAAAAGCGATATTTTGGGCTATAGTACCAGAAAAGAGAATATTTTCCTGCAAAACTACGCCAATTTGTCGCCGGAGACTTTTTAAAGTCACATCACGAATATCCACCCCATCGATTAAAATCTTGCCAGAAGTGGGGTCATAAAAACGCAATAGAAGATTAACTAAAGTGGTTTTTCCCGCTCCCGATGCTCCCACTAAAGCAATCATTTCGCCAGCGTGTGCAGTAAAATTAATATTTTTTAAAACCTGTCTGTCCTCATTGTAAGAAAAATTTACTTGACAATATTCAACTTCTTTGCTATGAGGTGGCAACTCGATCGCATTCGGTTTTTCGGTAATTGTTGGCAAAATAGCTAACAATTCAAAAATCCGATCCATGGAGGCTTGACCCTGTTTAAATTGATTATAATTACTGGTAATATGGGCGATGGGATCGATTAACATTGCCACCGCTGCCACATAACTAACAAAGTCAATTCCAGTTAAATTCTTTTGGGAAATTTGCCAACCAGCGAGAAAGAATAAAAAGATGACACCGAGAGCTTGTAAGAATCCCACCACGACGTATTGTAAAGCTTTGGTGGATTCTGATAGGTATTGAGCGCGGCGATTTTCCTCCGCTTCTTGAGCAAAAAGCTCGGTTTGATAATCTTCAGCGGCAAAAGCTTGCACCACGCGAATACCGCCAAAAACTTCGGTTAATAACGAAGAAAGATTAGATATTTTCGCTTGGGCGCGACGAGCATATTGTAATAATTTTTCACCAAAAAATCCCACCAAAACTCCTAACAAAGGAGCGATAATAATGACAGCGATCGTCAATTGCCAGTTAACAATAAACATATAGGCAAAGACGACAATTAACTGTAAGGCGGAGGGAATAAAATCATGGAAAAATTTATTAATTACTTCCCCAATGCGATCAATATCTTCCGTTAAACGATAGGATAAATCACCAGTTTTCGCCGTTTCAAAGTAATTTAAGCCGAGGGTTTGCAGGTGTGCATAAACTTTTTTTCTTAATTCCAGGGCAATTTTTAAAGAAGCTTTTGCCATCAGGGAATCTTGCCCATACTGAGACATTCCCCGCAGTAAAAAAACCACTGCCCCCACCCCCGAAAGTGTCGCCAATGCCTGCACATTTCCCTCACCGATATATCTGGCCATTTGTCCAGCTAACCAAGCTAAAATCGGCCAAAATACCGTAAATCCGATCGTACAGATGAACGCCAAAATAATTGTTTGGGTTTGGGGACGGAGATAGGGAATGAGGTTCCAATAACTAGAGCGAGATTTCAAAATAATTTAGCGCCTTTAAATATTAAGTATTCCTGCAAAATTAATTTGCTAGTCGAGACAGTTATCAGTTATCAGATTTAAGTTTTAAGTGAGCAGTATTAAATAGAAGTTTCCTACTGTCTTTTCACTGTTTACTGATCACTGTTTACTGATCACTGATTACTGTTTAGGCACTCTTGCACTTTGGCCAGAGGGTTAGTGAGAGGTATAATTAACCTTGCTTAGGTACTGAAGAAAAGGAGATTAACTAACAAATTTGCTTAAGGGGTTAATCAGGATGCAGAGACGTTTTTAGTCCACGTCCCTACGATATTTTCCAATAATACAAAGTTATTTAGCGATTAAACCGCCACAGCTTGATGAATGTAGCCTAATTCCGTCAATTTGTTCCAGACTTTGGCGACACTTTCCTCTAAAGTCTCTAAATCAGTGCGGCATTCCACTTCTGGGTTAAAAGGTGGTTCATAGGGATCATCAATTCCCGTAAAAGACTTGATTTCGCCAGCACGCGCTCTTTTATATAATCCTTTCACATCGCGGGCCTCACAGACGCTTAAGGGAGCATTCACGAAAACTTCGACAAAATTGCCGATTTTTCCCCGTACTTCCTCGCGAATCTCACGATAGGGAGAAATAGCTGAAACTAGGACAATCACACCGTGACGGGTGAGCAAATTAGACACAAAACCAATGCGACGGATATTTTCATCGCGATCCTCTTTACTAAATCCTAAACCTTTGGTGAGGTTCGTCCGTACTATATCGCCATCGAGAACCTCAATTGAATAACCTTCAGCGATTAATTTTGCCTGTAATGCCTCGGTAATCGTGCTTTTCCCCGCACCGCTCAATCCCGTTAACCAAACCGTCACGCCGCGCTGTTTCATAGCAATCATTAATAATACTTAAATCCTGTTTAGCGTACCATATCTCAGGGATCAGTGATCAGTTACCAGTTATCAGATGGGAGTTTTCAGTTCACTGATTACTGATTACTGCTTACTGATAACTGAACAACCCCCCAACCTGATTGAAACAAACAACCTGTCACCACGATCACTGATAATGTATGTTGAGTTACTGTCTTGAATTAAGGTAATGTTTAAGAAATTCCCCCCTCACACCCCGCTCATTCTTGGACTAGGTTCTGGGGTTGCGCTTTTTACTCTCACCAGTCTCTTTCTCTTTCACCCGAAAATTCTCGCTTGGCTCGATCGCAATAGTGCTTCGGTTCCTAGCCAAGATCCTAACCAATCCTCTGCCGTAGTTGATAGCGCTTCCCTACCACAAACCGAGCGAGATGTCAAGTTAAAAGATGTTGCTGATGCCAATGCGCCCTCTTTAGAGCGTAGTCGCGCCCGCTATCTCTTGGCTATGGATTTATTGAGAAAATATGAAGGCGGTCCGGCTTTAAAACAATTAGAAGGCTTAGAAAAACAATATCCTGTCCTCGCTCCCCAGATTCTCCTCAAACAGGGACGCGCCTACGAATTAAGCAATGATAGTGAAAGAGCGCGAGAAATTTGGCAAAAATTACTGGAAACCTATCCCCAATCGCCCGTAGTGGCGGAAGCTTACTACTCTTTGGGCAAATACGACCCCAGTTATCAGGAAAAATTGCTCAAGGAATACCCCCGACACCCGCGCACTTTGGCTTTAATTCGCCAACGTCTTCAAGAAAATCCCGATCAATTTCCCCTATGGTTACAGTTAGCCAAGGCTAATCCTTTTGATCCTACCCTCAATCAAGCCCGCGATCGTTTAGTGAAAGACTACGCCGAGCAGTTGACTCCAGCGGATTGGGCAATGATTGGGGCGGGTTATTGGCAGTCTGGATTGTACGAAAAAGCCTATAAAGCCTACGCTAAAGCCACTCCTAGCCCCGAACAAGCCTATCGTTACGCCCGCGGGCTACAAATTGCCAAAAAACTGCCAGAAGCTCGCAGCGCTTACCAAAAATTAATTAAAACCTATCCCCAGGCCCCAGAAACCGGTTTAGGATTACTGCGACTCGCCCAAATTTCTCCTAACCGCGATGCTATAGCATATCTCGATCGCATTGTCAAGCAATTTCCCGATCGCGCCCCGGAAGCTTTGGAAGCGAAAGCCAAATTACTCAACTCAACTAATGCTCAGGCCGCTAGTCAAACATGGCAAACTTTATTAAATAAATACCCAAAATCCGACGAAGCCGCCGATTATCGCTGGTTAATGGCCCAAAGAGCTGCTAAATCCGGTGATTACGCCAAGGCGTGGCAGTGGGCGCAGCCAATTGCGGTTAATAATCCCGATAGTCAAATTGCCCCGAAAGCGGCGTTTTGGGTGGGAAAATGGGCGCAAAAACTCGGCAAAAACCAAGAAGCAAAACAAGCTTTTACCTACACTATTTCTCGTCATCCCCATTCCTATTATGCTTGGCGCTCGGCGGTTTTATTAGGTTGGGACGTGGGGGATTTTACCACTGTCCGCTCCTATAATCCTACCACCGTCAAACCCGCCACTCGTAACGATCCCCCCGCCGGTTCGGAAGCTTTCAAGGAATTATATCGAATTGGTGAAGATACGGACGCTTGGAATCTCTTCCAAGCAGAAATTGTCGATCCTTGGCATTTAACCGTTGACGAACAATTTAACCTCGGTTTATATAAACTCTCTCGCAATCAAAATTTGGAAGGAATTAACCTGATTTGGCGCTTGCGAGAAAGAGATACCCCAGAGGAAAAGGAAGCCTGGAAAGTCCTGCGACAAAATGATAAATACTGGCACGCTTTATTCCCTTTCCCCTACTACGATACCATCCTACAATGGTCTAAAGATAGACAATTAAATCCCCTGCTAGTGACGGCTTTAATCCGGCAAGAATCCCGCTTTGAAAAAGAAATTCGTTCTCCTGTGGGGGCAGTGGGATTAATGCAAATTATGCCCGATACAGGTAAATATATCGCGGGTAATACTGGCAATAAAAGTTATTCTTTAACCAATCCCGAAGATAACATTATGATGGGGACATGGTATCTCGATTATACCCATGGCAAATTCGCTGGAAATTCACTTTTTGCCGTGGCTAGTTATAACGCCGGACCTGGGGCAGTTTCTAAATGGAAACAGCGTTTTGATTTTAGCGATCCCGATGAATTTGTCGAGAATATTCCCTTTAGAGAAACTAAGGGTTATATAGAATCGGTGTTTGGTAATTATTGGAATTATCTCCAGATTTATAACCCTGAAATTCAAGAGCAAATGAAGAGAGTTGCTAACCCTTACTAGGGGATTGATGGGGATGGGTAATTAACTCATTCCCTTAAAGTTATAATTAAATTGAAGATATATCCCCCCTGCCCCCCTTGATAAGGGGGGTGCCGATAGGCGGGGGGATCCCCCTTAATAAGGGGTGTGCCGATCCCCCCTGCCCCCCTTGATAAGGGGGGTGCCGATAGGCGGGGGGATCCCCCTTAATAAGGGGGGCATCTGACAGTTTTTAAAACCTAGCTACTTACTAACTTTTTTCCTAATTATGCAATCATTTAACTGGCAAACCGTCGATCGAGATTCTCCTTTTACTCGCCTAGATTTTCGGACAAAATTAACCATGATGATCGTGGTTACTCTCATCGCTTTTACTTGGGAAAGTCCCCTCGCTGGCGGTTTTCTAACTCTTATTGTCGCTTTAGCTTGTCTCTGGGCGGGGGTAAAATGGTCTTATCTCCTCACTATTTTAAAATTCATGGCTCCTTTTTATCTATTCTTATTAATTACCATGGGATTTTTTAATGTGGAACAGGTAAAAGCTTTAACGGGAAAACCTGAATTAACTCCCTTATTAACTGTCGGTTCTGCTCAAATGACTGTGGAGGGAACCCTCTATGGTTTAAATGTGATCTTTAAAACTCTCACGATGGTTTTAATTATTCCCCTCGCTATTTTTACCACTGATATAAATCAGATGATGGTGAGTTTAACTAAAGCCAGAATTCCCTACAAAATAGTCTTTATTTTTTCCTCTACCCTGCGTTTATTTCCTCTCCTAGTAGAAGAATCTCGATCGATTATTTCTGCTCAAAGATTACGAGGATTAGCAATAGAAAAAATGGGTTGGCTGCAAAAAGGAAAAATCTACGCTTCTATCGCTGTACCTTTAATTTTAAACGCTATGGCTAAATCGCAAAAACTAGAAGTAGTTCTACAGGCTAAAGCTTTCTCTGGTGATCCCGATCGCACATTTTTACAGGAATCAATCTTAACCAATAAAGACTATTTATTAATTATTGGCTTTCTATTTTTATTGGTTTTGGCAATTATTCTCTATGTAAAATTCGGGGTGGGAAAATTTGCCTGGTTGTTTTAAGCTCAATCCCTATTGTAAGTAGTTAGGTGTTAAAAACTATCAGTTTCCCCCCTTATCAAGGGAGATCCCCCCGCCTATCGGCACCCCCCTTATCAAGGGGGATCCCCCGCCTATCGGCACCCCCCTTATCAAGGGGGGCAGGGGGGATCGGCACACCCCTTATTAAGGGGGGATTAAGGGGGGATCTATCTTCAATTTAATTCTAACCAGCTACTTATAGCTCGATCGATCTGGGTATATAAAGCTTCTAAATCCCCAGAATTGTCCAAAACAATATCAGCTAAGGCAATTTTTTCGGCTAAAGGCATTTGATTATTAATCCGAGCGATCGCTTGTTCCCTAGTTAAGTTATTTCTAGTCATTAAGCGTTGAATTTGTTGCTCGAAACTGCAAGAAATCACCCAAATCTCTGTGACTAAATGGGTTAATTTGGCTTCAAACAATAAAGGGATAGAAAAAACAACTATCGGGGCTTCTAACTGCTCTAAATGCCGATTAAAACATTCTCTAACGTAGGGATGAATCTGACTTTCTAACCAGATTTTTTCCTGGGGATTATTAAAAATAATCTCTCCTAACTGTTGGCGATTAAGGGAATTATCCTCAGTTTTAACTTTTCTGTCATAACGCGCCAAAATTCTCTCTAAAATTGCCGAACCTTTTTCCACTGCTTCCCGGGCATAAATATCCGCATCAAGGACAGGAATTTTGTAGATATTTTCTAAATAATTGGAAACCGTGGATTTACCACAGGCTATTCCCCCTGTTAACCCGATAATTCTTCTTGACATAAATTATTAAATTGCTAATCTCAATTAAGGTGCGTTACGCGCTCGCTAACACACCCCACAGTTATAAACTCTCTATCTGTTGTAAAACTCTTGCTTGTACTTGTTGATAGGCAGTTTCCACATCTCCTAAATCGCGACGAAAACGATCCTTATCGAGAATACGCGCTTGGGCATCCTCTTGGGTTTTATCCCAGAGACGACAGGTATCGGGGCTAATTTCATCACCTAGATAAATTTTGCCCGTTTTATCAACTCCAAATTCTAACTTAAAATCGACGAGAATAATCTGGCACTTATCAAAAAATTCTTGCAGATATTGATTGATTTGCAGGGCTAAATCTCGTAACTGATTGACTTGCTCCTCGCTGGCAATATCAATCACTTTTATGCGATCGGGCGTTAACAAAGGATCGCCTAAAGCATCATTCTTGAGGTAAAATTCTACAAGAGGAAAAGGTAAAATTTTCCCCTCCTTTAATCCCGTTTGCTTGCACAAACTCCCGGCGGCGATATTTCTGACTACTACCTCCAAAGGAATGATTTTAATCGCCTTGACGCGCATTTCCCTAGAACTAGGGCGATCAATATAATGGGTAGGTATTCCTAGAAATTCTAACCATTGAAATAGGGCAGTGGAGACAGTACAGTTAATTTCCCCTTTGCCAACAATTTGCCCGCGTTTTTGGGCATTAAAAGCGGTGGCATCGTCTTTGTAATAAGTAAGGAGAATATCGGGATCATCGGTTTGATAGAGAATTTTGGCCTTGCCTTCATAGAGTTTTTCCATAGTTATCATCCTCGGCAATTGATAAACGAAAATCGATGGTTAATCAGATAGCGGCAGCAGCAAATTTTGGCGATCAACCTAGATAAAAAATTTAGATCATCAGGGAGATGATTGTTGAGAAAAAATAATGTATAATTGCTGCTTAAAGATAACTGTCAACATTTTGCGACCGAATCTTAACCTATAACCAAAAAGTGTCACGATTTAAGTGTCAATTTTTGGCTAATCAGCCAAGTTTTTACTTAAATCCTCAATCATAGCCAACAACTGATATTATCTCCCATTACCATTACCGAAAAATCTAAAGAAATTCCGCAAAATTACCCGCCATCGCCCTATGAACCAGAATCCTCCTAACGATGATAACCCGAATCTCCCCGATCGCCGCAAGGAGAATTTTCTCTATCCTCGCGCCCCCTATTATGGAGAATTTAAGCCAGAAAACTTGCTATTTAACGCCAATTTACAGGAATTTGCCCAAAAAGTCAGTTTTATTTGTAATCTGGAAACCGGGGGCAAAATCAGTTCTCTAGAAGCCTACCAAAAAATTAAAGCCCTCTGGAAAGACTTAAAAGAGAGCAAAAAAGGCCTAGGCATTGGGGAAAATCCCTTTAAAAAAGATGATGATACCTAAAGGATAATCAGGAAAAATCGGGTGCATCTCAATTTTGTAGAAATATCTATATTACAGGGCGCACGCGGTGCGCCCCTACTATTGGCGCAATAATATTATTGTAGGGGCGAATTGCATTCGCCCTCTTTGAATAACTGCTGCTGCTCACCTATATGTGAGAGAAAGTCACAAATATCAGATGCACCCGAAAAATCTCCTGGGTTGATCAAAAATACTGGGACAGAAATATTTTCTGTCCCCATAGAATTAGATAAGCAAACGCTTAAAAATTACCGTGATTTTGGATGGCACTTTCTAATTTTGCCACCACTTCCTCGACGCTAATTACCCCTAAATCGCCCGTGGCACGGGTGCGAATACTTAAACTATTACCTTCCATTTCTTTTGCCCCCACCACTGCCATCACGGGAATTTTTGCGGTTTCAGCATTGCGAATCATTTTACCCAAACGTTCGCCACTGGTATCGGTTTCGGCCCGAATTCCTAACAACTGCATTTTCGCTGTCACCTCTTTAGCGTAATCCAATTGACTATCACTAACCGGTAATAATCGTATCTGGACAGGGGCTAACCAAAGAGGAAAATCCCCCGCGTATTCTTCGATTAAAATACCGATTAAACGTTCCAAAGAACCAAAAGGTGCGCGATGAATCATCACCGGACGTTTACGATTACCATCTTCGGCAACGTATTCTAATTCAAAACGTTCGGGTAAATTATAATCTACCTGTACCGTTCCCAACTGCCATTCTCTTTCGAGGGCATCTTGGAAAATAAAGTCTAATTTTGGACCATAAAAAGCCGCTTCTCCGGGGGCTTCAAAATAATCCATCCCCAAAGTTTGCACCGCTTTTCTAATCGCCGATTGTGCCTTTTCCCAAGCTTCATCGGAACCGATATACTTATCCGATTCGGGGTCACGAAAACTCAATCGCGCCTTAAAATTCTTTAATTGTAAACTCTTAAACACCGTTAAAATTAAATCAACAACGCTTAAAAATTCCTTGTCTAATTGTTCGGGAGTGACAAACAAATGGGAATCATCGACGGTAAAACCGCGAACTCTAGTTAACCCTCCCAATTCTCCCGATTGTTCGTAACGATAAACTGTCCCGAATTCAGCCAAACGCATCGGCAATTCCCGATAGGATCTCAAATCACTTTTATAGATTTGAATATGAAAAGGACAGTTCATCGGTTTGAGGACAAATCCTATTTCTTTACTAGCAGATTCCTCATCGTCTGCCATCATGGGAAACATATCTTCTTTGTACTTTTGCCAGTGACCGGAAATTTTAAACAAATCGACGCGAGCAATATGGGGAGTAACTACGGGTAAATAACCGCGTTTTAACTGTTCTTTTTTGAGAAAATCTTCTAACAAAGAACGAATTAAAGTGCCTTTCGGTGTCCATAAAGGCAACCCCGGCCCGACAGAATCAGAGAAAATAAATAAACCTAATTCTTTGCCTAATTTGCGATGATCCCGTTTCAGTGCTTCTTCCTTGCGGCGCTTGTATTCGGCTAATTGTTGGGGATTTTCCCATGCCGTGCCGTAAATGCGCTGTAATTGGGCTTTATTCTCATCCCCGCGCCAATAAGCACCCGCTACCGTCTCTAATTCGATCGCTTTCGGGTCTAGTTCACTTGTATTACTTAGGTGCGGACCGGCGCACAAATCCCACCAAGCGTCACCAAGATGATAAAGGGTGATGGGTTCTTGAATTCCCGCCAGAATTTCCAGCTTATAGGGTTCATTAATCGCTTTAATGCGCTTTTCCGCCTCTTCCCGAGAAACTTGCTCGCGAATCACCGGCAGTTTTTTATTGATAATTTTGACCATCTCTTTTTTGATGTCCTTGAGATCCTTATCGGTAAAAGGTTCCGGCACATCAAAATCGTAGTAAAATCCGGTTTCAGTCCAAGGCCCGATAGTAACTTGGGCTTTCGGGAATAATTTCTGCACCGCCATGGCCATCACATGGGAGGTGGTGTGACGAATGCGCTTGAGGTGGTCGGATTCGCTGGTTTTCGGTAGTTTAATCGGGGCTTGGTTATCCATATCTCTTCAATTTACACCTTCTCTATTCTCTATTTTAATGGTAAAAGGAGTCTTTAGTCAGGAAAAAAATCAAGATAGATATCAATGCCATTTACCCTCATCTCTAACCCCTAAACCCTCATCTCTATTTCTCGATGAAAAAACTAATTTTATCCTGTTTATTTTTGGTATTGGTTGCTTGTCATGCCTCGGTTAATACTACTGATAACCAAAAACCCAAGGTAATCTCCACTAGCACAATTATCGCCGATTTAACCGCACGAGTGGGCGGTGAAGAAATTGACCATCAAGACATTTTAAAACCCGGGGATGATCCCCACGTTTATGAACCAGTTCCCGCCGATAGTGTGGCTTTAGAAAAAGCCGATTTAATTCTCTATAACGGTTATAATCTCGAACCGGGGTTAATTAAAATGATCAATTCTACGGGAATTAAAGCTAAAAAAGTGGCTGTGGGAGAAGCAATCAAGCCTTTACAATTGGAAAAAGAGGGGCAGAAAGTCCCCGATCCCCACGTTTGGGGTTCAGCAAAAAATGGTATAATCATGGTGGAAAAAATCCGAGATCAATTGATTGAATTAAGTCCCGAAGATAAAGAGATTTTTACCCAAAATGCCGCCCAATTAATCGCAGAATTAGAAAATCTTGATCGCTGGATTACTGTGGCTATTGAAACTATCCCCCCTTCCCAAAGACAATTAGTCACCACTCATGACGCTTTTCAGTATTATGCCCATGCCTACGGGTTAAAAGTTGCGGGAACTTTAATTGGCATTAGTACGGAAGAACAACCTAGCGCCCAAACGGTGAAAAATTTAGCCGATGCTATTAAAAATCTCCGGGTTGCTGCTATCTTTGCCGAGACGACTATTAATCCCGCTTTAATTACCACTGTAGCCGAAGAAGCGGGGGTGAAATTAGCACCACAACAATTATATTCTGATTCGATCGGTGCGGTGGGTACTAGAGGGGATAGTTATGTAAAAATGCTCAGGGAAAATACTCGCTTGATCGTGGAATCTTTAGGAGGAAAAGTACCTCAAGAAGGTCAATAGACCTCTTGTAAAAATCAAAAAATTGTCCTTAGAGTCAGGAGTTAGGAAGGCAGAAATACCGACAATCAGCAATTATCGGTGACTTTTAGATGATGACAAATAGATCAGCAGCTGCCTGTAAGCATCCCACCGAAAAGCTAATGCGCGGGGGGTTTGGGGGGTAGAACCCCCCAAAAGCTTGGATTGAGGGAAAAAATCGAAAGTAACGCCCGACTTTAGCAGAGAGTTTCCCCTTAAAAATCCCAACTTAGTAGATTTACAAAGCGGGGTTTATTTCCCAAATCCTTTACCGCGATTGACAGCAGGTAAACTGAGACAATTGTTAATCTGTTCTTTTAGGGTTTCATGATCGAGATTTTGACCGATAAGAACTAGCTGATTTTTGGGAGTACCTTTCCATTCGTCATCTTCGAGAGTGAAACGCTTACCACTGAGGTGGAAAATATGACGTTTAGGACTTTCATCAAACCAGAGAATACCCTTAGCGCGGAAAACGCTTTCTGGTAACTGATTATCGAGGAAATATTGGAACTTCCGAATCGAAAAAGGTTGGTCACTAGCAAAGGAAATAGAAGTAAATCCATCCACCTCTAAATGATTGGAATGGTCGTGATGATCATGATCGTGATCGTGGTGGTGATCATGGTCGTGATCATGATCGCAATGGTCGTGATCGTGATCGTGGTGATGATGATCGTGGTGTTCTTCTTCTGTGTCGAAATATTTATCCGATTCAAATAGTCCGACGCTGAGAATTAAGGGTAAAGGGACTTGACTTTTGCTAGTGCGAAGAATTCTTGCTCCTTCCTTCATGTCCCGGATTCTTATTTCTAAAGAATCCACATCTGCTTCATCCACTAGATCGGTTTTATTGAGAACAATAATATCACCGTAGGTGATTTGACTTAAGGCCGCTTGCGAGTTGAATAAATCAAGACTAAAATTGGCACAATCCACCATAGTGACAATGGAATCTAAACGGGTCATTTCGCGTAATTCCGTCCCTAAAAAGGTTAAAGCTACCGGTAAAGGATCGGCTAATCCCGTGGTTTCTACGACTAAATAATCGATTTTTTCGGGACGTTCGAGAACTTTATAAACTGCTTGAATTAAATCCTCGTTGATCGTGCAGCAAATACAGCCATTATTTAATTCTACCATGCTGTCATCACTGCTGATAATCAGTTCGTTATCGATACCGATTTCACCGAATTCATTGACAAGAACAGCAGTTTTTAATCCCTGTTGATTGCTGAGAATATGATTGAGGAGAGTAGTCTTACCACTACCAAGAAACCCAGTAATAATTGTTACCGGTAGCCCTTTTTTTTGCACTGACATCGTGTTAATAGCTTGTGATTCGACGGTTTGCATAATGATTTGGGGGTGAGTATTCTGTCACTAAAAAGCGATTTTTCGGGATGAGATGGCTAGTTTTTCTTGATCAAACAGTCTCCACTCGATCGCCGACTATTTTTATTGTAGATATTTTTGGACCACATCCCATCCTGTTAGGGTAACAAAAAGAAAACCCAGAAACAATAAAAGATTAGTGCCGATGTGGAGAGACCGCGCTAGAGGTGGACGAGTTGTAATGTTCAGGCCGGTAATTGCCGAAACAAAAACCAGAAAAACCACCGATAAACCCGCTATCAGGTGGGAAGAGTGGCCTAAACTGCCATAATGACCGATTGTTCCCACTAATCCGATTCCCAGCAGAATTAAGACCAAAGCAACCATGATCAGGCCGCTGAGGAGATGAAAGGGTCTTAACCATTTCGGTCGAGATTGGCCCGCAAGTCGTCGATAACCCATGTTTACCCCCGAAACTGCCAGTAAAAAATAGGCAAAGAGGGTAAATCCCATCGACCAAGCGGCAATTTTCCATAACCAGAGAAAGGAGGGGAGATTCATAGGGGTGGGATTATTGTTAGCAAGGAAAGGGACGACCGATCGTGTTAATTTAAGTTTACCGGACAAAAATCAGCAAGTTAGGGCTAATATGTCTCATCTCACCATCGACACGGAAAATAATCAGCGTCAACCCTTTGAATTACCGGGGGCTAAACCCCATTATAACCCCGATCGACCCGGACAAGTTAATCATATTTTTCTCGATTTAATTATTGATATTCCCCGGCAAAGTTTTCAGGGCAGCTGTCAGATTACCCTCACCCCCATTCGTCAGGGAATTAGCAGTTTAACTCTGGATGCGGTGAATCTAAATATTAATTCTGTGTTCATTGAAGATATCAGTCAACCCTTTGACTATGATCGTTCTCTTCTGACCATTCATCTGCTACAACCCACCACCGATAAACCGATTATCCTGACGATTAACTATCAAGTTAACCAACCACAACGGGGATTATATTTTATCGGCCCCGACGAATATTATCCCGACAAACCGATGCAAGTTTGGACCCAGGGAGAAGATGAAGATTCTCGCTTTTGGTTTCCCTGTTTTGATTACCCTGGCCAATTAGCCACTTCCGAAATTCGGGTAAAAATTCCCCAACCCTATATCGCTATTTCTAACGGGGAATTAATCTCGGTGGAACCCGTGGGTGAGGACAGAATTTATCACTGGTCACAAAAGCAAATTCATCCTACCTATTTAATGACTCTTGCGGTGGGAGATTTTGCTGAATTATGCGACTCATGGAATGGTGTTCCTGTCACTTATTATGTGGAAAAAGGACGGGAAGAAGAGGGACAAAGAAGTATGGGTAAAACTCCCCGCATGATCGAGTTTTTTAGCCAAAAGTTTGGTTATCCCTATCCCTATCCTAAATACGCGCAAGTTTGTGTAGATGATTTTATTTTTGGTGGGATGGAAAATACTTCCACCACAATTTTAACCGATCGCTGTTTAATTGATCAAAGAGCCAGCATTGATCATACTTGGACAGAAAGCTTAGTTGCCCATGAATTAGCTCATCAATGGTTCGGTGATTTAGTGGTGATTAAACACTGGTCTCACGCTTGGATTAAAGAGGGAATGGCTTCCTATTCTGAGGTTTTATGGACAGAATCGGAATACGGAAAAGCAGCTGCTAGTTATTATTTATTAGGGGAAGCAAGAAGTTATTTAGAAGAAGATACTTCCCGCTATCGTCGTCCGATTGTTACTCATGTTTATCGAGAAGCGATCGAACTTTATGATCGTCATCTCTACGAAAAAGGTGCTTGTGTTTATCACATGATCCGCTCTATTTTAGGGGAAGATTTATTCGCAAAAGCGATTCAGACTTTTGTGCGGGATAATGCCCATAAAACCGTAGAAACCGTGGACTTATTACGGGCGATCGAAAAAGCGACCGGGTACAATTTATTATTCCTCTTTGATCAGTACGTTTATCGCGGTGGTCATCCCGATTATAAGGTGGCCTACAGTTGGGACAATCAGAATAATTTAGCCCAATTAACTGTCACCCAAACCCAGGACGAAAAGGAACTATTCGACTTGAAAATTCCCGTCGCTTTTGCCTATCTCAACTCTGAGGATATTACCTACAATCTGCGGATTCACCAAAAAGAACAAAGTTTCTATTTTCCCCTAGCACAAAAGCCCGATTTTGTCAAGTTTGATCGGGGTAATAATTTCCTCAAAACCGTCACTCTTGAGTATCCCATCGCCGAATTAAAAGCGCAATTACAACAGGATCCCGATCCAATTTCCCGTATCTATGCAGCGACGGCCATTGCTAAAAAAGGCGGTTTAGAAGCGATCGAAGCTTTAGGGACATCCCTAGAAAATGAGCCTTTTTGGGGGGTGCGTGTGGAGGTTGCCAAACAGTTAGCAACTCTTGGTTTAGATCAGGCAGTTACTGCTTTAATTAAAGGTTTAAACGACGAAAAAGCCCAAGTACGTCGGGCAGTTGTCGAGGGATTAAGTGAAATTAAAACCTTAGATAGTTATAACGCGCTTAAATCCCTACTAGAAGCTGGAGATGCTAGTTATTATGTGGAAGCGGCCACAGCGCGAGGATTAGGCTCCATGGCCGTGGGACAATTGCAAAATCAAGAAGGGGAAATTATTGACCTGCTCAATCATATTTTACAGTCAAGAAAGGGGTGGAATGAGGTAGTAAGAGCGGGCGCAATTGGCGGTTTAAGCCAGTTAAAAACCTCGCCGGCGGCTTTAGAGTCAATTTTGACCTACACGGCTTTAGGCACACCTCAACCCCTGAGATTAGGCGCTATCCGCGCCCTAGGAGCGATTTCTTCGGGACAAACCACGGATAAATTAACCGTAATTTTGGAACGTTTAGAAACCATTGCCAAGGAAACTTTTTTCTTGACACAAGTGGCAGTGTGTAACGCTTTAGGACAGATAGAAAATGCCAAAGCTATCGCTATTTTACAAGCTTTGAGCGATCGAACTCCCGATGGTCGCGTTCGTCGTGTAGCGGAGGAAGCAGTACAAAAAGTCCAGAAAAAATTAGGTTCCGAGAAAGCAATTCAGGAAATTCGCGAGGAATTAGAAAAAATGAAACAGGAAAATCAGGAACTTAAAAGTCGTTTGACCAAATTAGAGGCGAAAAATAGTTAGTTAACCTGAGTTATCAGTTATCAGTTATCAGTTAGCGGACTCCTAAAAACTTATGGGTTTGGAGACTGAGACGCCATTGGGGATGCCGAAGAACATAATTAAAGACTAACTCTTTGCTTTCTGCTGTATTCCATTCGGGTTGTAGATATTTAATCACCCCTTCCGATAACTTACTTTCCTGCATAGCTGCCCAGTCTAAATCCTCTGGATGAGCCACGACAATTTTTAACTCATTTACCCGTGCATAAATACTAGGATCGGGCATTTTATAAGTTTTAGGAGAAAAAGTCACCCAATCGAAAACCCCAGTAAAAGGATGAGCGCCAGAAGTTTCTAAATGTACCCGTAAACCCTGATTTTTTAATTCCTTGGTCAAAGGATCAAGATTGTGCATCAAAGGTTCACCCCCGGTAATCACCACCATAGCAGGGTTAGCCCCTTTTGCCATCTCAACCAATTCCCCCAGGGATTTTTGGGGATAACGGTGGGCATTCCAAGACTCTTTTTGGTCGCACCAAGGACAATAGACATCGCAACCTCCCAAACGGAGGAAAAAAGCATTGCTTCCCGTCCAAAAGCCTTCGCCCTGGACAGAATGGAAAGTTTCGACAACAGGATAGGTACAATGGTTTATGCTAACCGTTTTCATAGAATTAGTATTATAGAAAATATGGACATTCCCCTGAACTTTGCCAAATACATCCAATGGTCTGGTATTGCCACGCTGGTTTTTTTGGTACTCACGATTATCGCTTTTCTCGTCGGTTGGGGAATCCGCTTTCGTCTCGTCGGTGTCACTAGCTTTATGGCTGTGTTGACGGTGGGGATTTTCGGTCTTGGGTTAGGATTATTTACCCGTACAGAAATTCCGGGGGCGGTGAGATTCTCCCTTGTCTATGATAACGGAGCTAATCAAGCTGTTATCTCCCTGCCCAATACTGTTACTCCCGAGCAAGTGGAAGCAACCCTAAAACAAGCCGCTAGTGACTTGTTTTCCTCCGGTCGCGCCGGTGCTGGCGGTAATAATCAATTTATCATTAGCGCTCGCACTCTCGTTCATCCTCAGCCCGGTTTATCTTCTCCTTTGTACCTGGGACAGATTAAAAAATCCTTCTCCGCCCCGGGGGATAATACTCCTGAACTACAGCTTTTTCCCGAAAGTTTCGCTAAAATTAGCCAATAATCCTTGAGGTTGTCAAAAAATGTCCAATGCTGTCGCTGTTTTGCCCCTGTTAATCGCCCCCGCACAAGTGATTCGGGGTGACAATGCCCTAGAAGAATCCACCGGCAAGTTAGCGGATTTGGGCAAACGTCCCCTGGTGGTGGGCGGCGATCGCAATTTAGCTTTTTTGTCATCTCCCCTGAAAAATCTCACCCCCAGCTATCACAGTTACGCCCCCGATTGTTCGGAAAATTCCCTAGCATATTTAAAGGCATCTGTCAAGAGTCATGAGGCAGATTTTATCATCGGTGTAGGTGGCGGCAAGGCCCTCGATACGGCCAAATTACTCGCCCATCAGTGCCATTTGCCGATCGCCACGATTCCCACCTCCGCCGCTACCTGTGCCGCTTGGACAGCCCTATCTAACGTCTATTCCGACGCGGGGGCGTTTCTTTACGATCTGTCCCTAGCCCGTTGTCCGGATTTATTAATTCTCGATTACGGTATTATCCAAACTGCCCCGAAAAGAACCTTAATCGCCGGTATTGGCGATGCGATCGCTAAATGGTACGAAGCTTCCGTCAGTAGCGGTCATTCCACAGAAACCCTGATCATTGCTGCCGTCCAACAGGCCCGGGTTTTGCGGGATATTCTTTTCCAAAAATCCCCGGCAGCCCTGGAAAATATCGGCGGGGAGGACTGGAAACAGGTAGTGGATGCCACCGTTTTATTAGCCGGAGTAATTGGTGGTTTAGGGGGCGCTAATTGTCGTACCGTGGCCGCCCATGCGATTCATAATGGTTTAACCCATATTCCCGCTTGCCATCATGCCCTGCACGGGGAAAAAGTCGCCTACGGAATTCTCGCCCAATTGCGTCTAGAGGAAATAGTTTTGGGTAATCAATTGGCAGTATCGGCCCGGGGGCAACTAATCCAGTTTTATGAACAAATTGGTTTACCGAAATCCCTAGAGGATTTAGGATTAAGAGATGTTTCCCTGGCCCAGTTGCGCCACGCGGCGGCAATTGCCTGTCAGCCTAATTCGGACATTCATCGTTTGCCTTTTACGGTTTCCCCGGAACAAGTTATGGCGGCCATGGTTTCTACTACCACTGCCGATACAATCGGGCAGAAAGTTAAAGCTAATTAAGGGCAATATTTTCGGGACTTATGGCTTTATCTGCTGCGGGTGAGTAGTGATTTTATTGTAGTGGTGATAGCTCAAATCTTTGCTTTGTTGGTCGAAATCCAGCGTTGATGTTCCTATTGGGACTCTTAAAAATATATGGCGACAAGCTCAAATTGAGGAGGACAAAATATAATGCGATATGCAGTTGTTATTGAAAAAGGAGAAAATAGCTACGGTGCTTATGTTCCCGATCTTCCCGGATGTGTTGCGGTTGCAGAAACATTAGAAGAAGTTAAACAATTAATTGCTGAGGCAATAATTTTTCATTTGGAAGGCTTAAAAGAAGATGGATTAACTGTTCCTGAATCAGTGTCGATCTGTGAGTATGTAGATGTAGCTTAGGGGGTTCCAAGGCGGAAATGAGATTAGACTCATAGCGGCGATTCATTACAATCGACAAAAAATTTATATTCGAGAAGTTTTAACTCATTCTGAATACGACAAAAACAAATGGAAGGAGTAAAAAAATGCCGACGATAGATATAGAGAAAACACGGCAAGCCTGGACAAACTTAAAGCCAATACTCTTTATCCCTCGCAACGAATCAGAATATGAACAATTAGTAATTATGTTAGATAATTTGATAGATGAAATAGGAGAAAATGAAAATCATTCTCTTGCTTCTTTAATGGAAATTTTGGGAATATTAATAGAAAATTATGAACAGGAAAATGTTCCCGAATTATAAATGGTAGGGGGGTGCATTCCCAAATATTGGTTAACCTTGAAATTGTCATGTTTTCAGGGAGGATACCCTAGGAAAGAATGCGCACCGCAAAGCGGAACTCTTCGAGATCGCCCTAAATCATTATCCGGCAAAAGACTTAATTGATTAGTTCGTTCTAGTCGGGTGTTGGGTAAAATCGGTGCGATCGGCTTTCTCCATGGCTCAGGTTTTAGCATATATCGTGTAAATGCGCTAATATTCAAACTAAAGCCGTCCTAAAAAGACGGGGTTTGGAACTCAATTTTTCGATGACGACAATAATCGACGAGTTAAGGCAACAATGGCAAGATCGCCTCTCTCAAACAGAGGATTCCTTAACCGATCGCCAACGGGATACCATTATCAATTGGTTACTCGGTGAAGATAGCCAACGTTGGGAAACTTTAGACGAGAGAGATTTAGAAATCGCTAAACGGGGATTAGTCTATCTTTGGCAAATTCTGCGGCAACGCTATCTCAAAGTTAGTCCCACCCGCGCCTATCGTAACCTGATCGATCGTCTCGGTGCTTGTGTCACTCTCCGGCAAAAAATTCGCACTTGGGTTTCCTTAAGTCGCGATCGTCGGCAAGCGGTGGCCGATGTCTTGCAAGAAATTATTCAAGAAATGTTAAATAGCGATCGCTATCTGCAATCCCAGTTAGCATGGATCGCTCGTTGTACCAACGATCAAGCTACTCGTGATCAGCTGCTGTTAGCCACCCTAGAGGAATACGCTCTGCGTCCGATCCGCAATCAACCCCTGTTAGCCTATCGTTTTGTTAATTATCTCCGTCGTCAATCGAGAAGCGGTATTACTAACGTGCCGCAGCAAGAAATGATCCGGATTCTCTCCGATGAAATTAGTGGCGATGAGGGGGAAACTAGCTTAAGTTTACTGGATCAAAATGCGATCGCCACCTACGAAGATCAACGCACTTCCCAAGAAGCGCAAATTCAACGGGCAAAAGTTCAAGAGAGTTTTGCTAGGTATCTAGAGGAAAATGTTAGTCCGGAGGCGGTGACTTGGTTTAACCTCTATCTAGGGGGCCAAGGACAAGATGCGATCGCCAAAGAGATGAATATTCCCGTCCAACGGATTTATCGTCTCCGGGAAAAAGTTGGCTATCATGCGATTAAGGTTTTTGCCCTCAAGGAAGGGACAGAATTAATCGCTGAATGGTTAGAAATCAGCCCGAAAGAGCATAATTTTGGCTTAACTCTCAGTCAATGGCAAAGTTACTATGCTGGCCTGTCTCCCACGGGTAAAAGCGTTATCGATGGCTTAAAAGCGGGTAAAACCCTTGAGGAAATCGCTGGCGAATTAAACTGTAAACGCACGCAATTGGTCAAAGAATGGACGAAACTTTATCTAAGCGCCCAAAGTCTCAGGACAAAAACCTAATCAGTTATCAGTTATCAGTTATCAGTTATCAGTTCACTGAGAAAACTCCCCACACCCCACACCCCACACCCCACACCCCACACCCCACTTCCCATCCCCTTTTTGATTTTTGACTTCAAGAAATATGT
>NZ_JAQMSY010000111.1:0-9832 GCF_028329095.1 Microcystis sp. CS-574 | reverse complement strand
GGAATGCGTTAGGTAATTTAGGCAGATTTGAACAAGCGATCGCATCCTACGATCGAGCTTTAGAAATTAAACCCGATTTACATCAAGCTTGGAACAACCGAGGGAATGCGTTATTTAATTTAGGCAGATTTGAACAAGCGATCGCATCTTGTGATCGAGCTTTAGAAATTAAACCCGATGACCCTTATGCTTGGAACAACCGAGGGAATGCGTTAGGTAATTTAGGCAGATTTGAACAAGCGATCGCATCCTACGATCGAGCTTTAGAATTTAAACCCGATTACCCTGATACTTGGGATAATCGAGGATATGTTTTAACTTGTATGGGACGATATAAAGATGCACTAGAATCTTGTGATCGTGCTATTAAAATTAATCCAAATCATGCTAATGCTTACTACAATAAAGCTTGCTGTTATGGCTTACAAAATAATGTGGAATTAGCTATCGAAAACTTACAACGCGCCATCAATCTTGATGTCGAATATCAGGATATGGCAAAAACAGATAAAGATTTTGAGCAGATTCGGGGAGATGAGCGGTTTCAATCATTGCTAAGTTAAGTAAATAAAAAAAGAGATAACTATCTATGTCGAAAGCAATCCTATCATCAGAGTTAGGGTATAATAACTCTTAAGTCACAACTTTCGATCCTAATCAGGAGAACAATTGCTATGACACTGGCAAACACCCACCAACAAACCATTTTAGAAAAACTGCAAACCCTCAACCCACAACAACAACAACAAGTAATAGAGTTTATTGAATTTTTGCAACTTAAAGCAGATAAGACAGCAATTCATGAGGGAGAAAGAGAAATTTCTGCTTTAGAATCAGCCGGAGACTTAGTGGGGTGTTTAGACAGTGGTAAAGGAGATTTATCCCTAAAAAAGAGGGAATTTAAAAAGAAGCATCTAGTCTAATATGCTTAAAAGAGTAATTCTAGATACGGGGGTCTTAGTCGCCGTTCTCGACCGGAGTGATAATTATCACAATTGGTCAATTCAGCAATGGGAAAAAGTTGCCAAACCTTTATTAACTTGTGAGGCAGTTATCACTGAATCCTGTTTTATTTTACAAGATGTTTATGGGAGTGAAGATGCAATAATGTCTTTAATTGAACGGGGAACAATTAAAATAGATTTTAGCCTAAATGATGAAGTCAAAGTCATCCGAGAATTAAGACAGCGTTATCAATCCGTTCCCATGTCTTTTGCTGATGCTTGTTTGGTGAGGATGACTGAATTAATTGAAAGCAGTTCTGTGTTAACTTTAGATAGCGATTTCTATATTTATCGCAAGAATCGGAGAGAAATGATTGATGCAATAATTCCTGACTGACAACCTCCATACCGAATATCAAGATATGGCGAAAACGGATAAAGATTTTGAGCAGATTCGGGGAGATGAGCAGTTTCAGAGTTTCCTAAATCGAGTATAATAATATATATTTGTATTTTAGCTAAGGAGATATTCTATGACTAACACCTACACAGCTATCATTCAGCCAGACGGAGATTGGTGGATTGGTTGGATAGAAGAAATTCCGGGAGTTAACTGTCAAGAAGCATCTCGTGATCAGTTATTAGAAACCCTAAAAATTACTCTTAGCGAAGCATTAGAATTGAATAAACAGGAAGCAATTGCCGCTACTAGGGGAAACTACCAAGAAGAGAAAATTGTTGTATGAAACGTAAACAGTTTATCGATCACGTCCTGTAGGGGCGAAGCATTCGGATAGGAAATCTACGGTTTCAGCGATAAGTTATTGCCCGAATCTTCGCCCGTACTTTTTCAGCAAGTCCTAGCCATTCTTGGTGGTTTAACCCCCAATTAAATAAAAGATCTGCGATTCCAAGACATACCGGAGTGATAATTATCACAATTGGGCAATTCAGCAATGGGAAAAAGTTGCCAAACCTTTATTAACTTGTGAGGCAGTTATCACTGAATCCTGTTTTATTTTGTGAAGTAAATAAAGAGAGAAAATTATTCATGTCAAAAAAAACTATTGATCTCAATCAAGTACAGTTAACTTTACAAGAACTACTTGCCTTAATAAAGGTAGATACTGAAATTATTATAACCGAAGGAAACAAGCCTGTAGCTCGTCTAATTCCTTGGGGAGATACTGAAAAAACAACGTCTGAAACTCCTTCTCCTAAGTTACGACAACCAGGACTACACGCTGGAAAAATTAGGACTAGCGAAGATTTTGATGAGCCACTTCCTGAAGAATTTTGGACAGGTGAATCATGAAATTTCTTTTAGATACCCATACATTTATTTGGTGGGATAGCGAACCAGAAAAACTCTCTCAAAGAGCTTTAGAACTGTGTAGAGATCCTAGTAATACGCTATTACTTAGTATTACAAGTATTTGGGAAATGCAAATCAAACTACAACTAGGTAAACTATCACTCAAGATACCTTTAGCAGAAATGATTAATACTCAGCAGGAAACTAACCAAATTGGCCTTTTATCAATTACAGTCAGCCATGTTTTAGCTTTAAATACTTTACCTAACATCCATAAAGATCCATTTGACCGCTTGTTAGTTGCTCAAGCTAATCTTGAAAATGCTAGACTGATTAGCCATGATTCAATATTAGCAAAATATCCTGTTCAGATAGATTGGTAGATAGGGCTTGCTGAATAAATGTTAAATATAGACGAGGTAAGAGTTTTAGGGTTCTGTTTTGCTCTCACAGGTGCAAGATTTTGAGAGAATCGTCGTTCAAAACCTTGCGTCTTCATCGGCCTGCGTCCTGTAGGGGCGAAGCATTCGGACAATAACCTATCGGTGAAACCGTAGATTTTCTATCCGAATGCTTCGCCCGTACTTTTTCAGCAAGTCCTAGCCATTCTTGGTGGTTTAACCCCCAATTAAATAAAAGATCTGCGATTCCAAGACATACGGAAATTAGGGATATTCTCGCTAATAAAATCTGCAAAGATATCGGAATACCACTAATAAAATAAATCGTTCATCAGTCTTGATGTCAAATATCAGGATCTGGCAAAAACAGATAAAAATTTTGAGTAGATTCGGCGAGATAATCGGTTAAGTTAAGTAAATAAAAAAAGAGATAACTATCTATGTCGAAAGCAATCCCATCATCACAGTTAGGCGATAATAACTCTTAAGTTCCAACTTTCTATCCTAATCAGGAGACCGATTGCTATGACACTGGCAAATACCCACCTAAAAATCGAAAATCTCGCTCATTATATCATAAAAATCACAAAAAATACTTAATTTAATAAGACAACTAAATAATTGTTTAATCAGTAATTCTTGAGGAAATCTAAAATCAGAACCCAACTGGCAAAAAAAGTGAGAGAATAAAAACATAGTTCAGAGAGTAGAGGCTGTCAAGACAAGCTTTCCAGTCGTAAAATCCATAATTCCTGCCGGGTGAAGGCCGATAACTAACTTTCAAAAAAGCAGAATTAAATTTAGTAGAAAAAAATCGCAACAATCTGTCAATCCACTGAAAAAAGAGAGAAAACTTATGTTTTGTGAACAATGCGAACAAACCGCTAGTGGTAATGGTTGTCATCAGTGGGGAGCCTGTGGAAAAAGTCCCGAAGTCAACGCTGTTCAAGACTTATTAGTTTATTGTCTGCGGGGATTAGCATCGGTGGTTTTAAAAGCCAAAGAAGCGGCAATATCTACTCGCGAAGCCGATATTTTTACCTGCGAGTCGCTTTTCGCCACCATGACCAATGTGAACTTCGATCAAAGACGTTTTACCGATTATATTCAGCGTTGTTTAGAGATTCGGGAAAATTTAAAAGCACAATTGGGATCGCTGGACTGGTCTGCACTTGCTAACTATCAGCCTAATTTTAATGAGAGCCTAGTCAGCCAAGGTCAAGAAGTATCCTTAGAACTAATTGAAAAAGTACAAGACCTCGATATTTTTTCCCTAAAGTTAACCGCTATCTACGGAGTTAAAGGTCTTGCTTCCTATACTTTCCACGCTCAGGAATTAGGTCAAGAGGATGACTCAGTTTATCAGGTTATCCAAGAGACTTTAGCGGCAATTGATCGCAGTGATTTAAACCTGAATGATTGGGTTGCAATCTGTCTAAAAGTTGGGGCCGCAAACCTGCGGGCCATGGAATTATTAGATCAAGGTCATACCGAAACCTACGGTCATCCCATACCGACAAATGTTCCCTTAAATCCGCGTCTAGGTAAAGCCATTTTAGTCTCCGGCCATGATATTAAACAATTAGCGGCTTTACTGGCACAAACTGCCAATACTGGGATAACAGTCTATACCCACGGAGAATTATTACCCGCCCACGGTTATCCAAAACTCAAAGAAAAATATCCCCATCTCTACGGTCATTATGGCACCGCCTGGCAAAATCAAACTAAAGAATTTGCTAAGTTTCCGGGGGCAATAGTTTTAACTACTAATTGTCTCATGCCCCCCCACGAAAACTATGAAAGTAAACTCTTTACCCTCGGACCTGTGGGTTATGCCCATATTAACCGCTTAGAAACAGTGGACGGTGCGATCGATTTTAGTCCCGTGATTGCTAAAGCGCAATCATTGCCCGGATTTACTGAAATAAGCGAACCTCGGCAGGTAATGGTGGGATTTGCCCACAATACCGTTCTCAGTGTCGCTGATACGGTGGTTGATGCCCTTAAACAGGGTAAAATCCGTCACTTCTTCCTAGTTGGCGGCTGCGATGGGGCAAAACCTGATCGCAATTACTACACCGAATTCGTGGAACAAGTTCCCGAAGATTGCATCGTTTTAACCCTTGCCTGTGGAAAATTCCGCTTTTTCGACAAACAATTAGGTAGCATCGAAGGATTACCCCGGCTGATGGACGTGGGACAATGTAACGATGCCTATAGTGCCATCAAAATCGCCCTAGGATTAGCCAACGCTTTTAACGTTAGCGTCAACGAGATTCCCCTCTCCCTAATTATCTCTTGGTACGAACAAAAAGCGATCGCTGTACTGCTCACCCTGCTGCATCTAGGTATTCAAAATATCCGTCTGGGACCAACTTTACCGGCATTTATCTCCCCTAACGTCCTCAAATTCCTCTCCGATACCTATCATCTGCAGCCGATTACCACCCCCGCAAAAGACTTAGCCGCTTGTCTAGGTTAAAACTTTCTGTAAAAATCCCACCCTCGGCCACAAATTGTGGCCTATGGGAAGGAGAGGGATATTATCCTCAAGGAGAATAATTTTTATGTCCGTAATCACTTTAAGCATTGATGGCAAAGATGTAGCGATCGAAGCAGGTTCGCGAGTTCTCGCAGCCGCTAGTCAGGTAGGAATAAAAATTCCCGCCCTCTGTCATCTCGATGGGGTTTCCGAAGTGGCTGCCTGTCGCTTATGTTTGGTAGAAATTGAAGGTATTAATAAATTATTACCTGCCTGTGTAACGGAAGTGGCGGAAGGAATGGTGGTTCATACCGATACCCCAAAACTGAAAGAATATCGCCGCATGACAGTGGAATTATTATTCGCTGAAGGCAATCACGTTTGTGCGGTTTGTGTGGCTAATGGTAACTGTGAATTGCAAGATTTAGCCATCGAAGTGGGTATGGATCATAGTCGTTTTCCCTACCGTTTTCCCAAGCGAGAAGTCGATATTTCCCATCATCTTTTTGGTATCGATCATAATCGTTGTGTTCTCTGTACCCGTTGTGTACGAGTCTGTGATGAAATTGAAGGGGCGCACGTTTGGGATCTGGCTTATCGCGGCGAAAAAGATAAAATTATTGCGGGAATGGATCAGCCTTGGGGCAGCGTTTCCGCCTGTACTTCCTGCGGCAAATGTGTTGCCGCTTGTCCAACCGGGGCGATATTCCGCAAGGGTTCCGCCGTTTCTGAAAAAGAGGAAGATCGATCGAAGTTGGAATTTTTAGTTAATGCTAGGACTCAACACCAATGGACGCGTTAGCGAAAAATGGTAGATTCTCAAAACCCTCGTTGGGGACATCTAGGTATTTATGCCAAGTATCTGCGGGCGGAAATGGCTCTGTATGACGAGATTATGGGGATGAATGAAGATATTCCCTTGATTTCCGATTACTGCGGTATTTCTGCTCGGGAAACTCAACGAGCAAAGGACTACGCTTTCGGTAGCGGTGTCAGTCAGTATGAATTTTGGCCTAGTATTGATATGGCAAAGGCGTGGTTGAGGATGGCGCGAGGACAGGGAACGGCGATCAATCGTGTCTTTTTACAACACGAAATCTTAGAATCGGATTTAGTGATTAATCAGAGTATGAATCAGCCTTCTGCTCACGAAATCGCTCAAGCTCAATATGGTTGGTCTGTCCTACTGCGTCAAGGGAATCAATAATGTTATGAATGATACAAATCTCGAACAGATCTTTCTGCAAGCCTTGGATCGCTGTCTATCCCTGCTGGATTATCAATCTCAACCAACCAATTTAGCTTGGTCCGCGATCGAACTTTTCGCCGAAGTTGGGCGATTTCCCCAGATGCTTCGCCAATTCTGTGATCAATACCGAGAGCTTGTGGCGGCGGCAGATCGGGCGATCGAGGATTACGCCAGTAGTGTGGATAATTGGACAGTCAAGGGGACTATTTTCGGGGCGCAGGATCAATGTAATATCTTGCATTTTTTTCTCAATGTCCACACGAAAAATTTTAAGTTTTTTAGAGGTGAAAATTGGACACCACAGCTAATCTGTGAATTTTTGCAAGAATGGAAGGGGATCGATCTTTTTTCTTTAATTGCAGATAATCAGGAACTTGTCGAGACAGGCAAAAACCCGCCCCTCGGTAAACAGCCGCTTTTCTATTAGCTAGTAATCACTATTGCCAAAACCTAACAAACAAGGAATTAAAATTATGTCTAAAATTCGCTTCGCTACTGTCTGGTTAGCCGGTTGTTCGGGATGCCATATGTCCTTCCTCGATTTGGACGAATGGCTGTTAGAATTAGCCGAAAAAGTTGACGTGGTGTATAGTCCCGTCGGCTGCGATCTGAAAACCTATCCAGAAAATGTCGATGTCTGTTTAGTGGAAGGAGCGATCGCTAATCAGGATAATTTAGAACTAATTCATCTAGTCCGTCAAAATACCAAAACCGTCGTTTCTTTTGGTGATTGCGCTGTGACTGCTAACGTTCCCGCTATGCGGAATATGTTGGGAACTGCCGATCCCGTTCTAAAAAGAGCTTATTTAGAGTTAGGAGATAACACCCCTCAACTACCAGAAGAACCCGGTATCGTTCCCGAATTATTAGATCAAGTGCTGCCGGTCCATCAAGTCATTCCCATCGATATTTTTATGCCGGGATGTCCCCCCGATGCGGACAGAATTCGCGAGACATTGATTCCGATTTTAAAAGGGGAATTACCCGTGATGGTAGGACGAGAAATGATTAAATTTGGTTAATTGAATCAGTTATCAGTTATCAGTTATCAGTAAACAGTTATCAGTTATCAGTTATCAGATTTAAGTTTTGAGTTTTGAGTGAGCAGTATGTATTAAGTGAGCCTGATCAAATGGCAGTTTGCTGCTGTCTTTTCGCTGATTATTGATTACTGATTACTGATTACTGATCACTGTTTACTGATTGGGTGCATCTCACATTTGTAGAAATACCGACAATCAGCAATTATCAGTGACTCCTAAATTATTACAGATGTGTCAGCAGCCGCGTGTAAGCATCCCACCGAAAAACTAATGCGCGGGGGGTTTGGGGGGTAGAACCCCCCAAAGGCTTGGATTGAGTGATAAAATCGAAAGTAATACCATTTCTCTAAATGAAAACTACACATCGAATTTAAATCCCCCTTTAAGTTCCCCTTTTTAAGGGGGATTTAGGGGGATTAAACTTCTGTAGTCAGACTTTGGAGAATTGGTATTAGTAGCCTACTATCCCCTCAATGAAATCAAACTGGAAGGTAAGACCCGAAAAGTCCTAGACCTAGCGGGCAACAATCATGGCATCGTCAATGAAGCCATAACGGTAGATGATAATACCCTACCCATCGGTAGCGATGCCCTAGTCTCTGCTGAGTACAGCAGCGTGACTCTGGAATCATCCACGAAAACCAAGGTGGCCACCATGCGGCGGTTCTTTGCTTATCCTGCTACCAATGGAGTCACCCTGCTACCCGATAAGCGGATTGAAACCTTAGAACTGAAGTGGATTGGTAACGCCCAATTTGCTCCGACTTTGTTGGGTTATATTGAGGGTCCACCCCCCGTACCCAGTGAAAACCTAACCTTATCAGACGATTACAACGGTGCAACTTCTGTAGAATTAACCATATCGGAAGATGTGGCGTTTAGCTGGAATCGAGCACAAGATAGCGGCTTGGGTGCGAATGCCGAAGTCTTTGTAGGTGGCGATACAGAAATGAACGCGGGTCTTGGACTCACGACAAAAATAGGGGCTATGCGTGCTGGTTTCAAAGGTAATTTGGACTTCAGCTACCAATTCCAAAATGAAAGTAGCATTACTTCCAGTTCATCCTTGAGCATGACCGATAAACTGGAACTACGCGGCACCCCAGAAGAAACTACCAAGTTCCCCCATTTGGGGACACGATTTATTCCCAAAAATATTGGCTATGCGTTGGTTGTTTCTGCATTGGCAGATGTGTTTGTCACCCGACTGGCCCGCAGTGGCAGAATGGTGGGCTACCAAGTGCAGCCGGTAGATGGCATTCCTCCAGATGTCAACACCATCACCTTTTTGATGAATCCTGCCTACACGATGAATGGTAGCTTGGATGGGATGACCGGCAGCAGTGCCACTAGCCAGCGCTTCTTCAAGCACGTTCCCGAAATGCGTAGCCAGTATGGTTCCCTCTATCCCGCCAGTTACTATCGCCTGAAAGAGGCGTATGACTTAAAACGCCAAATTGAAGCGGAAGATAAACGCCGAGAATCTTACTTTTCTAACTTTAATGTGCGTTTAGTCGATGAACTCTCTTTAGATCGAAACATCGACAGTGGGGATGCACCAACCACCATTGGAGTACAACGGGAAGAAGACAAACCCAGTACCCAAATGACTGACGAGGAGAAGAAAAAAGCCCAAGACCAAAAAGCCGAACAATTTCAAGCAGATGCTGCTGCGGCTTCCGAGAAGACCAACGCGGTTACTAAAGCCAAACAAGCGGAAATTCAAAGCAAAATTACTGACCAAGACAAACGAGTGCAAGCCACAGAAGGTTTTGCAAGCTGGCAGAAACGGATGGAAGATATCCAAATTCGGGCAGGTAAGCGCAACATCGTCAATACCTATGTTTGGGATGCCGATGGTGGTCTGCGAACTGAAGCTCAAAGCTTTGCCAACACCGTAGAACATACCATTGGTGGAGCTTTTGCTATGAATGCCGGGTTAGGAGTTGACAGTTCATTCTCAGTATTGGGTGTTGATGTAGAACTCACCGCCCAGGCTACGGTTAACTTAACTCAAACCATGAGCAAAACTGAAGCTCGGAGTAAGGGTTTTCAGTTGAATGTAGATCTGAGTGGTTTGGAATATAAAGGCATCACCGACTACAACGATCGCCCGATTATGCCTGGGGAAAAAGTAGACCGCTATCGGTTTATGAGTTTCTACCTCGAAGGCAGTACCAATCACTTCCACGACTTCTTTAGAACTCTTGCAAATTAGTTATATGTTATAATGATGGGTTAACTAATTTTCCCCAAAAAATTAGTTAACCAGTACATTCGTCCTGAATGAAAACTTGAAGTTTAACTTTTAACTCAAAACTCTTTAGATATGCTTTAATTTGGTTATCAAAACCTCTTTATTTAAGCGGCACAAACTATCTCAATTTTTATAATT